>JALGWB010000261.1 GCA_025774405.1 bacterium | reverse complement strand
GAAGGTTTATATGGAAAGGAGGGTGCTCGGTATGAAGCAGGCGTTTCTAATCCTCTTGATTTTACTCATCGCATCAACCTGCCTGGCTGCTCCTGAGTCGGGCAAGACCCAGGTGGCTGGCAACTTCTGGTTCCGCTATCATGTTGACCGTCGGGACGACTCAACCCAGAGGAGTGCGTTCACGGTTGAGCGTGGCTATTTCGGCCTGGGTTACAAGTGGAATGACCATGTCGATGGCCAGATGACGATCAACGTCTTCAGCTCTGCCAATCAGGCCGGGTGGAATTTCGAGCTCAGGGATGCATATCTCAATCTTTACTACTTTGTGCCTAATGGTAAGATGAGAGTCGGGTTGCAAAAGAATTACTTTGGAACAGTCCACGACTGGAAATATCTTACCATCAGGCGAAGCCTTGCTGATGCTGTGGGAGTCGTCAGCGAGCGTGACTATGGAGTTGCATTCCTTGGGACATTACCTGATCTGGGTGCTGAGTGGACTTTTGCCATCATGAATGGTGAAGGCTACTCTTCAGGGTTCAATCCACGCTATGCCGATAGGCAGCCAGGATTTACAGCCTCTTTCAGATTTGTGCCGGTAACTGAAACAACGGTTGGTTTCTCATTCCTCAGGGACAAGCGCTATGTCTGGAGTTGGGGTGAGCAATCCTATAACTCAAACATCGGCTATGAAAATCGGACAGCCTATTCCTTCATGGCAAGGCTTGGGCACGGACCGTTCAGTGTCCTCGGTGAGTATCTGTTCTATGACTATCCGATTCCATCGAGGGACGACCCCGATCAGCCTGTCAATGTGAAGGGAACAGGCTTTACGATCTTTCCCAAACTCCGTGTGACTGACAAGCTTGATGTTGTGGCTCGTTATGATATGTGGGACCCTGATAAGGATTCTGACGATCCCATCTGGCAGCCAACGTCGGGATTCACTTCGACCGACTGGTGGCCCGAACCATGGTGGGTACCTCAGGACTACATGGATGCTCGCTACTATTACGTCAAGCACAACGTCTATGTCTTCGGATTCAACTACAACATAACGGACCGCATTGAAGGTGAGCCAGGTGTGATGCTGCAGGTCAACTGGCAGCGTATGGATTCTCAGGAAGAGATACCAGGCCAGACCCTCGATCCTCTCGATTCATTTATCTTCCAGGTGAGGTGGGGTTGGGGGGGACTGGACTTTTAGGCAACACTTGCCGGCAGGTGCGTCTGGCGTGCCTGCCGGCTTGTCTTCTTCGGAGGATGGTATGTGGTTTAAGAAGAAACCGAGGATTTTGGTGATAGGGCTTGACGGCACCCCCTTGAGCTTCATAAGAGAAAATCTTGAAAAGGGTAACCTGCCATCGCTTAAGGATCTCTTCGCCAGGGGGTCGCTTGTTGAGATAAGTTCAACCCACCCATTTGTATCATGTGTTGCCTGGTCAACTTACATGACGGGCAAGAATCCGGCAAAGCACAATATATTTGGCTTCATCGATCGCAAGCCTGGCACCTATTCAGTCTATATCCCCAACTCTTCAAATATGACAAGCACCACACTCTGGGAGCTTCTCAGTGACAATGGCAGGTCTGTATTGATCATGAACGTGCCGGTTACCTATCCACCTCGCAAGGTGAATGGCTATCTCGTCTCTGGTTTCCTTGCACCGAAGCTCGATGGAGCCACCTATCCACCTGAGCTGGCACTTAAGTTGAAGACGATGGACTATGAGATAGATATCGATCCATGGCGGGCAAGGGAGAATCTCGATAACCTCTGCCCTGATCTTATGCAGGTCCTTAAAGCTCGAGTCAGTGCGTTCATAAGGCTACTCAAGGAGCGCAAATGGGACTTTGCTCAACTTCACATAATGGAGACCGACAGGCTCTATCATTTTATGTGGCAACACATGGAGGCCAATCATCCCAAGTATGCTCGTGAGTTTATGGAAGTCGTGAAGACGATAGACCAGGCAGTTGGTGAGATTGTTGAAGCTGCGGGCAAGGATGTAATCAAGGTCGTCATGTCAGATCACGGCTTCTGCTCTGTTAAGAAGGAGATCTATCTGAATCATTTCCTCGAGGCCAGGGGCTATCTGCGCTACAGGAAGGAAGGTG
Source organism: bacterium (assembly GCA_025774405.1). Classification (GTDB taxonomy): domain Bacteria; phylum Arandabacterota; class Arandabacteria; order Arandabacterales; family Arandabacteraceae; genus JALGWB01. The sequence continues at coordinate 3,140 of JALGWB010000261.1, read as the reverse complement.
CAAAATCGCTTGAGGATATAGATCCAAAGGCAACGAGGGTTTTCTGCATGGATCCGGGACGATTCTACGTAAATCTCGAGGGGCGTGAAGCCGAGGGTTGCGTAAGCCAGAGCGATTACGCCAGACTGCTTGAGGAGCTCAAGGGTGAGCTCGAGCAGCTCACCGACGAGGATGGTAACAAGGTCGTCAAGGATGTGTTCACCAAGGATGAGATCTACAGTGGACCCAATCTCACCATCGCACCCGACATAGTAATCAATCCGGTTGATGGCTATGATCCGAAAGGTGCTTTTGGCAAGCAGACACTCTCAGGAAAGGGCCCAATCGTTGGGATGCACACCTATCACAGTGCCATGCTCTTCGTTGAAGACCATGACCTGAAGGCTGGCGGCAGTGTCGTTGATGTAACGAGTACAATCTGCCAGGTGATGGGTATTGAGCGACCTGACGATTTCGATGGCCATTCGCTTATTGCATAGCTATTCGATGTAACCAAGCCCTCGCAGGCGTTCCTTTATCTTTTCCTCCTCATCGGGAGACACTGTCTCCTGAGCTCCCTCGCTCTTGCCTATAAAGCCGAGTGCCTCCATGGTGGCTATAACCTTCCTGACACAGGCATCAGCATCTTCTTTTTCAGTATCACAAACGACCTCGGGCTTTTCCGGTTCCTCAAACGGCATGTGCCAGCCAGCTATATCATTGATCTCACCGCGTTCGGCTCGCTTGTAAAGTCCCTTGGGATCCCGCTTTTTGCACGTGTCAAGTGATGCCTTGACATAGACTTCAAGAAACCGATCAACCATGGCTCGTGCCCGATCGCGGTGCTTTCTGAGTGGCGAGACAGCTGCCACTATCGCACAGACGCCATTTCGGGTGAGTATCTTGCCCATGAAGGCGAGCCGCTTGGTATTGAGATCTCTTGCCTCTGGAGTATAGCCAAGATCAGGGCTCAGGTTGGCTCGGATATCGTCAGCATCGAGGTTCTCAACCTTGACTCCGCGCTCCTTGAGGGCTTTCTCAACTCCTCTACCGATTGTTGACTTACCAGATGCCGGCACACCTGTGAACCAGATAAGCGTTCCCTTTTCCATCGATTTCCCCCTTCTTAAAGCTCGATGACTTTACCTTCCATATCATCCGGAACCTTGATACCCATAAGACTGAGAACAGTTGGTGCAACATCATATATCGAAAGATTCTCGAGTTGCCTGCCACGTTTGGCCTCCGGATCCCACAGAATGAAAATGCCATCTTCAGCATGTACAGCATCATCAGGACCAACCTCGGTTTCAAATGAGTGGATAGAGTCGTGCCCGATTGTTCCCGTCGACCGCCAGTAGAGATCACCGAAGTAGATTATCAGGTCAGGCGCCTGATCGATATTTGGTCCTGGTGCCGATGTTATTGCCCTTCTCATCGGTTATCCCTTTGAGTTTCTCGGCAATCTCTTCTCTAACCTTCTCATAGTCCTCAGGCTCTATGGCTCCCATCTTCTCCCTGCCCTTAACGTTCAGGAAGAGCCTGCCATAATAGCCCCCCAGTCCCCATGCCCTGGTCCTGGGCCAGTCGATATCAGCTTCTTCGAGCTTGACCAGTCCTTCCGGCTTGCTCTTGAGGGTCATGTAACCTTCTTTGATGAGCCAATCATTTATGTTGATTGCCCCCTCCATCTTCTTGGCACCATGATCGGAGACGACAAGTATGGCGGTTTGATCATCAACTATCTTGAGCAGGCTGCCGATTCGCTCATCAAGGTACTTGTAATATTCATGGATTGCACTTTCATACCTGTTTCCAGGCTGATACTTGCGATGTGTCCTATCGAAGAACTTCCAGAAACCATGCTGGATTCGGTCAAGTCCGATTTCGACAAACATGAAGAAGTGCCAGGGCTTTTCCCTCAGGAAATATTCGACAAGATCGAAACGCTTGGCGGTCATATCATAGATTTCAGCAAGCAGAGCGTCCTTGTTCTCTGTGCGGAACTTCTCGCAATCCAGCTTGTAGTCGCCCACTGCCATCCTTACTTCGTCCTTTATGAATTCGGGGAAGGTATAATCTGCATTGGTATCGGGTGCAAGCCAATCGGTAACCATGAAGCCGTTGACGGGTTTGGGCGGATAGGTTTGAGGAACACCCACCAGCCCGACCTTGTAGCCCTCGCGGCCAATCACATCCCAAAGGGTTGGTTCCTTTATGGCGCTTGAATTGGCAATCCAGAAATTATCATAGGAATATTCACTGCGATTGCGGAAACCGAATATGCCGAGTTGACCTGGATTCTTGCTGGTCACCATGCACATCCAGGCAGGGATGGTGATGGGAGGGATGCTGCTTCTAAGCTTTCCCCAGACTCCCTCGCTGATGAGATGCTTCAGGTTCGGAAGATCATCGAGCCACTGGTCAAAGACCAGCTCGGGGGCTGCACAGTCAAGACCGATTATGAGAACCTTTCGCCTAAGCTGCATGGTTGTGCTCCTTCATTCGACAAAGGGATTTTCAAACTCTTTCTGAGCCTCAAAGACCTCGGGACGAATCATCTCAGGTGGAGGTGTCCCACCCTCAAGCAGCAGCTTTCTGATAACCGTTCCGGAGAACTTGATCTTCATTTCATCCGGGTGGGGGCAGGTTCGTTCGCTCTCCAGACGATTGCATTTCCTGCAATGGAAGAAGTCTCCACGGATGGTTATGGGTTTTATCTCGAGATCATCAAATTCATCAAATATCTCGATGGCGGCTTCAGGATGATAGTAGCTTCCCACGCCTGCATGGTCCCTTCCGACAATCAGGTGAGTGCAGCCATGGTTCTTGCGGATGATGGCATGATGGATGGCTTCCCTCGGGCCCGCATAACGCATCTCCATTGGCAGAATGCTGAGCAGTACCCGATCCCTGGGGAAGTAATTCTCAAGCAGGACATCATAGCACCGAAGGATAACTTCATCACGGAAGTCACCTTTCTTCTTCTTGCCGATCACGGGATGTATGAGCAATCCATCGACCAGGCTCAAGACCACCTTCTGCATGTTCTCATGACCCAGATGAGGGGCATTCCTCGTCTGAAAACCATCAATCGTTCTCCAGCCATTCTCCTCAAAGATGCGGCGGGTCTCAGCAGGATAGAGATTGTACTTGGGGAA
>JALGWB010000260.1 GCA_025774405.1 bacterium | reverse complement strand
TTGCCTCAACTCCATTCTCGGCTGTCTCAACAGCATAGCCAGCTTTCTCAAGTTGAAACTTCACAATCTTGCGAATATGTTCCTCATCATCAACAACCAGAATCCTCTGGTTCAGAGTGAGAGGTCCTGACACGCTTACCTCCCCGGATTATGCTTCAGTGGGGGAGGGTCGCAATAACCGTGCCAGAGTCAGGAGAGTGAATTCAGGCATAGCTATCTTTATTCCTGCCTTTTGAAAAGGTTACGCCCGTCGGCGAGTTTCACATCTGGGCCCAGGTTGCCTGGATGAAGCCAGATGGTGCAAAATGCAACTCGGCTTGCATAGTGCAACAGAATCAGTAGGTAGCCGTTGAATAGGGAACGAGGCTTGCTCCAGACTCGCCACGAAGCAGCATGTCGTGGGCAGCCGCAGCCACTATTGCGGCATTGTCAGTACACAGCCCTGGCTCCGGCAGAAGGATTCCAAGCCCCTCTGAATCAGCAGCATCTTTGAGCATCTGTCTGAGCACCTTGTTAGATGCCACGCCACCTACAGCTGACACATTCTTTACTCCAAGTTCCCTTGCAGCTCTTATCGTCTTCTCAACCAGCACCTCGAAAACAGCATGTTGAAAGCTTGCAGCGATATCGGCAGCTGCTCCTGCGGAGAGGGTTTTGCCAGTGCCCTCTATGTAGTACCTGACAGCAGTCTTGAGCCCGCTGAATGAGAACTCATAACCTCGTCTGATCGCTCTCGGAAACTCGATAGCCCCGGGATCACCATGTGAAGCAAGTCTCTCAATCTCGGGTCCACCTGGATAGCCGAGTCCAAGCATACGCGCAACCTTATCAAAAGCTTCACCTGCAGCATCATCACGAGTACGACCCAAAAGCCGCAACGATCCCCGGTCGACATGAAAAAGGTGAGTGTGACCTCCGGAGACCACAAGGCAGACAAAAGCCTCTTGGATCGAACCATAGGTAATCAGATTCGCTGCAATATGAGATGCGACATGATCGACACCAATAATGGTCTTACCCGTAGCCAGAGCCAGTGCCTTGGCGAAGGCGACACCAACTATCAGTGAACCAATCAATCCTGGACCAGTTGTTACCGCAATGGCATCGATCCCATCCAGACCAATGCCAGCCTCTTCCATGGCTTGCTCTACAGTCGGAACAATGGCCTTGATGTGAATACGTGAGGCAACCTCGGGGACAACGCCACCAAATCTGCTGTGGATGATCTGACTATGTACGATGTTTGAAAGCAGCTTACCGTCCTCGAGAACAGCTGCTCCCGTCTCATCACATGATGTTTCAATCCCAAGAATTCTCATGGTGGCCTTACGATCTCACCGCTGAACGAAACCGATTTCCTCAGGAGATACCTCGACTACGTCAAGTTTGTAAGGGGCTATGAGTTTTGCCTGCAACTCATAGGAGGGCTCCTCAGAGACATCCTTGCCGGCTTGCCAGATCTTGAAGTAAAGCAAACCTTGCTTGACATATGGACGGAATATGAGCTGACCCCTGGGCAGATTTGAGACATTGATGGTGATCTTGAGTTCTTGAAGGTCAAGCGAATCAACCTGGGATTCAGCTCCTGATATGGAAATGTCGAGACTGTCGGGCGTAAACTTCGCCTTGACCCTTCGCCTTGATACGGGCTCTATGGGAACCGACGGGATTGCCAGTTTTTTTCTGGATTCTATCCGAGCCAATACAGTTATCTGCTCAGTATCACTTGTAACATACGGTAGCCCACGAAGGTCTATTCTGGCAGCCACCTTACCCTTCTTTGCCAGCTGACCCAGATCGATTGGTTCAGTTGGAATCACGCTCAGAGTATCGAGAAGCTGCTTCGCACCAGCAACCACAACCTGCTTCGGTTCGGTCGACGGTTTGCCTATCATCACCTTGTCTTCCGGAATGCTGCCTTTGAATACCGGTTTGGGTGGGAGCTTGATCGTCACAAGCTTGTCAAGCTCGACCTTTATCGCCTTGGGTTCAAGCACTTCGACTACTTCGATCTCCTTGTCTGGCGGTATCTGTACCCCACCTGGTGAAACAACGTGGGTAACTATACCTTTGCCGGCCGGAGATAGATCGATCAGGAAATACACATCCCCAAGTCGCCACCGTAGAAACTTGCCCCTTCCTCGTATGCGCGCCTTGGCCTTCTTCGGAACCTCAGACGCAAAAATGAGATCAGAACCAATCCTGTACTTGAGTGGTACATCAACCACTAGCTCGACTGGCCTCCTCTCGGCAACGTTAACCCAGAGGAAAATTGCAAGCGCAAGAGCTGCCAGCTTCAGTCCCAGGTCATGTCGAATGAAATTGGGTAGTCTCATTTTCTAACCCTTGCAACGCCTGTAAGGTAGCAATCCTTTCGAGTTGTCCACAATATATGCCTCGGCATTCCTGGTGTCAACAAGTCCACCTCTTGGTGAGTCTAACTTAATGACTGAATGTCAAGTGCAATCCTCAACATTGTTGACTGAAGAAGCGTCGGGATATCAACATTCCTGCTCACAAGCCCATAGCGCTGACCGATAATGTCGAGAACCTTCAGTGCCCTGATTTCATCAAGCGCTTTGGCATGAGCCGAGAGCGTTTCAACCATCTCGGGAGACCAGCAGCTCAGGTGCTTACCTCGCTTGAACCTGAGAACCTGCATAAGATAAAAGACCAGCAACTCCAGAGCTTCCGCAACAGCTTCCTGCTGACGTTTGCGGTGGCTACCAGCCTTATCGAGGATGGCTCCGGCAAACTCAAAAACAGCCACAATCCTACCGTTGAGAATCGCATCAAGAACCCCTCTGGCTGCATCAAGCTTCGAAACGACATCGCCAGTCAGGAGCTCGAGCATTCGGCGCGGCGAACCCTCGCAAAGTGAAAGAAGCAAAGGCAGCTCACCTATCTGCCTCCTCAAAACACTCTCAAGGAAAGCCTTCATCTCGACTATCGTGAGTCTGCCAAACTTTACGATCTGGCATCGTGAAAGAATGGTCTCGAAAAGGAGTTGCTTCTGTGAGGTAACCAGGATGAGGACCGAATCGGACGGCGGCTCCTCAAGCGTCTTGAGGAGACAGTTCTGAGCTTCTGGCGTCATCTTGTGGGCATCATCGATGATAACAACCTTCTTGCCCCCCGACATGCTGCGCATTGCAAGAAATCTCAACAACGGTCGCACGAATTTCCATCCCTGCCGCTCGGTGATGTAAGCGATGGGGATCGTCCCGCGATAGGGCATCACAGAAAGTGGAAATTCATACAGCAGACGCAGGAAAGCATATTCAGCCGGAGTCAATTCCCCGCGCTCGTACTTCCTTCGCAAGGTCTCACTAAAGTGAGCGGGTGTATAGCATTCGACCGATGGGACACTGCCACGCCCGAAGAGATTGTTGGTGACGATGCGAAAACCATCAACGGTTGAAGGCTTTTCGGCAGAGGGATAGGGTGCTTCCAGAAAGCCCTTTTCGATCAGTGAAGCCACAAGGTTGCCATATTCATCCTCGTCCTTGAGACC
>JALGWB010000259.1 GCA_025774405.1 bacterium | reverse complement strand
TCGTTCTCCACATAGGGATCTCTCGATACACTCTTGATGATCTCAACAAAGTCTTCGCCGGAAACTATCCTTCGCTGAGCCTCCCTTGCTTCATCCCAGCTGTTAAGCATAAGACGTCGCACTCTGTAACCACCAGATGTTCTCAACTCAGACCTGTGTTCCTGGTAGTATGCCTTCATCTGGTCTTCAGTTATTTCAATCCTGCTCCTGAAGTAATCTTCGATCAAAGGCATGAGGAGCTCTTCCCTTGCCTTCTTAACCTCCCACTGAACATTTCTCAGCCTATCAAGGTCCATATCATAGCCGGCAAAGGTTTCGAGCTCCGGTAAAATGATGTCCATGGCAAACTCGGCAAGACCGTAAAAATCCCCGATGTACAATCTGGATGCCATGGGAAGCGAGTAATAGTGGTTGTAAAGATCTGCAACCCGAAGGTCACCACCCCTGTAAGTTACTACTGTCACATCCAGAAGCGAGTCAGGGGGCCTTCTACCCTCAAACGAAATTCTAAAGCACTCCAGACCAGCTCTGAGCCCGCGCTCATTAAGCTGGACATCATAGCGCTTCGCCAGCTCATTCTTTTCCTCGGATTCAAGTCGCTCAGTCTCCATCGCCCGAACGAAGCGCTTTGATCTCAATGAAAGCAGCTCGATGCTTATCCCAAACTTCTCAGCTTCGTCAAGATAATAGACATGATATCCGTCGACCTGTCGGATTGGATCAGTTGCTTCACCAACACCAAGCCTGAAAGCATGATTGGCAACATCCCGACCAAGATCCTTCCACACAACCCACCCAAGATCGTTCATACTGAAATCGCCCCTGCCGGCAAGATCTGCAGCCAGACTGTCAAAACCGACCCCCATACGCAACTCCCTCGCTGCTGCCATTGCCACGGGGTAGACCTTGAATACCATATCCTTGAGATGCAATCTGCGATCCAGCTTATCGATCCACACCTTGGTTTTGATTCTGGGAAGGTGAATCCGTTCATCCACTTTCCACTTACGATAGGCCTCACCAACTGCACTCCTTTCAGCATCTTCGATCGTCGCCTTGAGATCCTCCACAGTGGCCAAACCCAGACGGACGGCTTCATCACAAAGCAACTTACGAGCTATCAAAGTTTCGACAACCCGCATTCGACCTTCATATGTGTCCTCATAATTTGCCGATGGGCCAAGTTTGGTTATCTCATATCTGAGATCATCAAGCGTGAGTTCATAACCCTCACCGCTAGCAATGATATCTCCCTCACCACAATTCAGCACAAAGCAAGTGAGAAAGCCAATCCCGATAAGCAATACTCGCTTCATGGTCGCCTCCTAGCTGACTTGGTTCAATAAAGACGATCTGTATCGGTCACGACATTATATGCAGATTTGTAACACAATCGAGGTAATACTTCAATGCCTGTTCAAGCCTATATTACAGGGAACCCGTGATTCAGAGCCATTTCGTACCATCTGCCAGCGCAGCCGCATTGGCCGCATTGAACGAGGTCCACGTCCACCCACACCTCACTTGGTTGGCGAGCGTGGTGGCAACTGTCTGCGAAATTCAGGTCTTACTCGCTGAAGGCTTTAGCATGCGCCAGAGGCTGGCAACCTCGCCCCACGTTGTCCCAAGCAATATCGGCAAGCCGAGAGTAAGACCTGTGACGAGTGCAACTCTCACCACCAAATCCCGCAATGCCATTGAGCCAAAGACCAGCCGACTCAAGAGAATGATGACTGCTGCAATACCGCATGCAACCACAGTGCGTTTGATACGGAATGGAATCTCATACGAAGCCGATGCAAGTGCGAGCACAACGAAAGCCAGGACCGAATCCGTTACAAGGGTCGCAATGGCGGCACCTGTCTTGCCAAGGATCGGAATCAGCCAGATATTGAGCAAGACATTCAGAATGGCGCAGCCCGCAACGACAGTGCCAAGCACCTTGGTTCTTCCTGTCAGGTACAGTCCCGAGGCGAAGAGCACAGAGAGTCCGTAGAAGACGAGAGAGCCGGCCAGCCACGGTATAACCATCGTTGAACCCCCGTATGCCCTGCTTCCAACAAAGGCTATAACGTAATCGGCAAACACAGAGAGCAGTGTAGCCACCTCAATCATTGCAAGGGCGAAATAGACCTCCACCTTAGCAAAGGTCTCTCTGGAATCCTCTCGGCGATAATTGGCAAAGATAAACTGAGGCCATGCAAGATTGAGAGCCGTAATCGGGAGCACAAGCACCAGGCAGATCTCATGCGCATATTGATAGAGCCCAACCTCTGAGAGAGCATTTCCAGCTGTCACCAACCTTCTCAAGAGATAGATGTCAGAATACGAAAGCATCCACATCGCAAGGTTCATTGGAACAAGTGGTCCGCCAAAGTCGAGAACACCAACCAGGATCCGTCTGACAAGCCTGAAACTGAACCTTGCAAGCAGCCGCCAGTAGAGGAAGAGTCCAAGCAGAGCAGCTGGAACGACATTCCCTACAACAAGCCCAAAGGCACCTTTCCGAAGCAGAACAACAAGCACAATAGAGAGACCCAGGGCACCGCAACCCTTCAAAACAGTGTAAACAACATACCGGGTTGATCTGGCCAGAGCCCTCTCAAAAGCCAGCCCTATTTGAAGAAAGGCATTTCCGAAACCTCCGATTAGCCCTATGAGGATGAGGTTTGTCCATCTTGATGACCCAAGCAAGAGTGTTGAAATCCCATCAGCAGTAAGGAGGCAAATGAATAGAATCGGGGTCGCCACCAGCAAAGATGTAACCAGAACAGTCGAGACTACCTGGTGACGTTCGTCCTCGCCAGCCGCCTCATTGACATACCTTATCATCGAGGAAGCGAGCCCCAATTCTGCAACAATTGACAGAAGGCTTATGAAAATGAAGACAACCGATGCCTTGCCGTATTCACCGGCCGGGACATAGCGAGCTATAATCGGGACGAGGGCGGCCCGGGCAAGGCCGCCTGCAATCGTGCCCACACCATAGATACCTGTGTGCCTGGCGAGCTCACCTATTCGCTGTGACATCATCCTCTATTGCCGGAGACGAAATTTCCTTCGTCATCAACCCAGCCCAGTTCCCTGTAGATCGCGTAGATGCTGCGCACAACCTTCTCGGGATCATGATATTTCTCCACGAATCTCCGTCCTTCAAGACCCTTTCGCCGGCGAAGTTCCTTATTGGTGAGCACCTCTTCAAGCTTGGCTGCCAGTGTCTCCGGTCTAACAACGATGAAGGGGTGGTCAGGCAGGAAACGCTCGAAATCAGGCGTGAAACTGGTCAAAGTTGGAATCCCCATTGAGAGGGTTTCAAGAGAGTTAACGCCGTAGCCGGTGCCGCCCTTATCACCCACCTGATCTATCGCAATGTCACAGGTCTTCTTGATTTCGATTGCCTCCCGGTGGGGCTTGCCTTCAATCAGAACCAGTTCGAAATCATACTTGCGCTGCAACCTCCTGCAGACCGCTATGATGTGCTCTGTGCCCTTGAGCAGGCGATTTCGCGGCGCATGA
>JALGWB010000258.1 GCA_025774405.1 bacterium | reverse complement strand
AATCCTAGAATTCCAACTTGATTCCAGCCTTTATTTCTCTTGGAGCTCCATAGACCGTCAGGTCATTGAAGGGTCCCGTGTACTCACCTGTGAGTCTGAGGTGCCTCATTAGATCGGTATTGTCATCATCAAAACCAACAAGGTTGCGCTTGTTGAACAGATTCTGAATCTGGAAGAATACCTGCTCGTTGAGGTTGAATAGACGCAGGTCTTTTGAAATCTTCAGGTTGGCAATCGAAGTTGAAGGGAATCTTGCTGTATTCTGTTCCGGCTGGGCCGATCTCGTGTTCTCAACTGGTGTATAAGGTGAACCGGACGCATACTTGACCAGCACATTGATTGCCCAGTTGTCACGTTTTCCATACCCTATGTCAAGCACGATGCTGTGCCTTCTATCCCAGTCGAGATAGTATTCCTTAGATGGTGGCACATTTCCTTCAAATCGATCGCGGTAGCCTTCGAGCACATCGGAGCTCCTGCCCTTGGCCACCATGAAGGTATAGACGAGCCTTCCCATCCAATCGTCTCTGAACTTCTTCTGCAGCGTTACTTCAAAGCCCCTCACATTCCCCCAATCAGTGTTGCGATAAGTGGTGTACTCAGTTGCGTCTGGTGGGGTATTGGGATCTCGGCTATCATTTATGACCACAGTCGAGATCAAATCGTAGATGTCTTTGTAGAAGCCTGTAAGATCAATCATCAGACCTTGATCAATCAGATGTTCAACACCAACCTCATAAGAGACTGTCCGCTCAGGCTTGAGATCTGGATTGCCTATAAGCGGCCAGTGTCCTCCCATATCATACTTGGTGTTTGTGTAGAGGTATCTGAAAGCTGGAACCTGGAAGTAATGTCCATATGTGAAGTGAAGCACTGTTTTCTCAGAAATAGGATGGGAAATCCCTAGCCTTGGACTGATCTGGAACTTGCTCGAAGCATCCTTCAGTTTCCACAGCGGTGGCTCTGTATTGTCAGGACCCCCACACTCCGGCCCGGGAACCTGGATCGACGGATCCCAAGGATAAACGGGATCAGAAGGATACCTGAAATTGGGATCAAATACATCCAGTCTGATACCTGTGTTAACAATCAAACCGCTGTACTCGATCTTATCCTGCACATACGTCACCAGGTAGCGGGGATGCACCTTGTAATCGTTGCGATAGATGTTGCCAGCTGGGGCATAGACTTCCTGGTGAGATGTCTCATACAGAGCCAGCTCGCCACCTGTTTTGATCTGATGATGCTCATCTATCTGGCTGGTGAGGCTTGCCCGGAGACTATAGACTTTGGATTCAGAATCGTGGAAGAGCGGGTTATCACCGGCTATGATGAAGTTGTCCTCATCATACTCAGGCTGTAAGTTTAGTCCCCCTCCTCCCTCCTCGGCTGGAGTTGTATTCCACTCCTGAGATTTGCTCATGTCATACCACTTACCAGGCTGAGCAACATGATAGGATGTGGCAAATCTTGATACAGACAGATCATAATAGGTGCTCGGAGTGACCATGTGACTCATGCCAATCAGACCCACCAGCGTCTCACGGTCATATTGGAGGAAGGTTTCAGGTATCTTCTGTCGCTGCGCATCCCACACCCTAAATCTCGTATCGTAGAAAAGCCCCTCACAGAAGAATTTCATATTATATCCGGGAAAACTGGTGATCTTCCAGATGACCTGATTGAGGTCCCGGCCCTGGTTTGGAAGGACATGCACGTGGGGATCCCAGTCATCCCACCTGGATGTTTCACCCGAAATGAAATACCTCAGCTTTTCCGTCCAGGGAGATGGACCGCTCAGCGTCAGCTTGGTAGTATTATACCCGGTATCGTATTTCTTGGCATCATCAGCGGGTTGCCACAGGGTTTCAAGGGGAAGGTAGAACTGTTTCTCGAGCTCACCCTTGAAGCTTAACCCGCCTTCCTTGGTAATGACATTCACTATGCCAGACTGGGCATTCCCATACTCAGGCGTGAAACCACCGCTGAGGATGACCATCTCTTGAATTGCAGACTCGTCATAGCTGGCTGAAGCCCGTGAGAAGATTGGATCAAGGATGCTTGCTCCGTTGATTGCATATGATATCTCTGTTTCCCGACCACCCCTTACATGGATGCCTCGACGATCGACAGCCGCTCCCGCCTGAAAACTTACGATATCAAATGGTGACTCAATCGGAAGCATTGCAATCTCATCATGCTCGATGACGCTGATCGAGGATGTCATATCCTTTCTGATCATCGGCCTTTCAGCGGTTACTACGATCTCTGGTACAACCTCCAAGACAGTTGGATTGAGCTCGAAGTCAACTGTCGTAGTGAAGTCGGCATTGACAACCACTCCATCAACGATAAGAGCCTGGTAGCCCATCATCGATGCCTTCACCGAGTAGGTGCCCGGCGGCACGTTGACTATGTGATACAGCCCTTCAAGATTGCTTATACCACCAAGATGTGTACCTTCCACGGTTACGTTGACAGCTGTGAGCGGTTCACCAGTCTCAGCATCGATTACCATTCCAGCGATCTTCCCGGTAGTTCCGGCATAGAGAGCGTGTCCGCTGGAAAGAAAAAATGCAATCATAGCAATAAGAGTGAATTTTCGCATGATGCACCTCTCCTCCATCCAAGGTGTAGAACATCTCAAATGACAATTCCTAGCATTGTATCGACTCAGGCATTGGCATCTTTAGCGTTTTTTACCACCCTGAGGACATGGTGGTCAGACTGGCTCGACCCCCAATCCAGGGCTCGATGGGAGTGTCAACTTACCATTGAGGGCCTTGACTCCGCGGAAGGGATCATTGCTGATGAGTAGGTTACCGTCAAGATCGCAGAAATCGACGAGCGGGGCGAGATGGGCGGCTGCCGTGATGCCTATCGAGCTTTCAACCATGCAACCGAGCATGACCTTCAGTCCTGCAGCCCTGGCAACAGCTATCATCCTGAGCGCTTCAAGGATTCCACCGCACTTCATCAATTTTATATTGACACCGTCAACGATATCTGCCCATTTCAGTACATCTTCAGCTGATGTGACACTTTCATCAACGATTATGGTTGCTTTCGTCCTTTGCTTTAACTTTCTGTAACCCTCCGGATCGGCCTTCGGCAGGGGTTGTTCAAAGAATTCAACTGCGAATCGCTCGCCATAGGTATTTATCTTTTCAATTGCTTCTTCCAGTTCCCAGCCCTCGTTTGCGTCCGCCCTCAACCTTGCCTCGGTGCTGCTCCTCAACAGTTCTAACAGAGCGACCTCATCCCCGAAGCCAAGCTTGACCTTAAGGATGGGATACTGCCGCAAGAGGTCAAGTCGCTGCTCGGCCACCGAGACATCTTCAACACCAACGGTGTAGGAGGTCAGCGGAAGTTCAATTTCGCCGAGTCCAAGGATCTTGTAAACAGGTTGACCCGTTATCTTGCCAATCAAATCGTAAAGGGCAATTTCAATCGCAGCCCTACCCGATGGACTCTCCGGAAAACGATTCCGTAGCCTTTGACCGATCTTATCGATGGCAAACGGTTCG
>JALGWB010000011.1 GCA_025774405.1 bacterium | reverse complement strand
TAATAGAACCAGATTTCCATGGGTTTCCGCCTTACCTCGCCAGGATACCTTTCTATCTCATCCGGCTCCCCGTAAATGATATATATTCGTCCCCTATCTGTCCTCCAGCCCTCGGTCATCGACGCTCCGAAATGTTCGTTGGCATACCTAAATCTGCGCAAATGCTCCTCGTAGAATTCATTCTTCGGGGTTTGTGGTGTCGGATCCTTTTCGCGCCAGAACTCCTCCCAAAGCCGCTTGCGTTCCGCGACATTAGCTTTCACGAAGGATTCAATGAAGCTGCTGCCGGCGATGTAGGTTAGCAGGGCAACCGCTCCCTCAATATCCCTGTCGAAATAGAAAGCCTCCGAATGAACAGCAAACTTTTTTGACCTCTCTGCAATGACCCCACCCTGGTGATCAAGCACAGTCACTGTGATCTCGTAATGACCATTTGAGAGTGAATCCGCTCCCAGGTCGCAGAGACGGGTAATCTTGCCAGCACAATACAAAGCGATCTCACGATTGACCAGCACCTTTTGATGCTCATCCGAAATCGCCTCTCTGATTGTCAGAGAATCACTTCTTTCTCCACAATAGATCTCATAGTAGAGAGCAACGCTATCCCGATCTATGTTCAGTTTTCTATTCACTACCGGAACGAATCCTGACCATCGTTTTCCGGCAGGATGTCCGCTCAGCTTGAGAAATACCACATCACTGATAGCCGGTAGACTGTCCATTGCCAGGACAGTCAGAAGTCCCTCAATGAGGCTAGTAGCTTTAGAATCCCTGTCACGTGCCTCGACAAGCAGTTTGAAGCTGCCCGGCATGGCTTTGATCTTGAGAACCTTCACCATACAAGAATCCACAGAAGTCGTTTCATCGTACTTTGACGCATGCAGCTTCAAACGATAGGTATCACCGCCAATCTGTCTATCCTTCTGGTCAAGCAACACAACTGAAACATCTACCTGCCCCTTATAGCCGTGATCGGTTTTGACGAATTGCAGACCCTCATTGCAGATCTGGAAATAGACTTCCAATATGTAACGTCCATCCTGAAGAAAATATGCGGCATCTGTACAGAAAAACGGTGACATTGGGGAACATGCCGGCAGGTAGGTCATCTGTGCCATTAAAGGCAGAGCCAGAATGATAAGAAGTGAGCCTGCTAATCCTAGAGTCTTATTCATATCTCAATGCCTTCACAGGATCCAGTGCTGACGCTCTGAGAGCAGGATAAAGACCAAAGAAGATTCCAATACCGCAGCAAATCGCTATTGCAAACGGGACAGCCCATATTGGAACACTTGCAGGCAATGGAGTTAACCCCCCAACAACAATCCGAATAAGGAAACCCAAACCTATTCCGAGAATCCCACCCACAACTGTCAGCACAATAGCTTCAATAAGAAACTGTGCAGCAATTGCTGCTCGATTTGCGCCCACTGCCTTACGCAGACCAATCTCGCGAGTCCTCTCCATGACACCCACCAGCATTATGTTCATTATTCCAATTCCACTCACAAGTAGAGCAATCGACGCCACTATTCTCATAACCCAGTATATCGAACCTGTCAACTCGTTATAGGTTTGCAGCATTTTCTCATGGGTCGAGATCGCAGAGTTGTCGTCACCGTCAAGTGGTATGTGTCTGATGGAACGCAGGGTCAGTCTGACATGCTCAACTGCATCGTCAAGCCTAGCTGACCTGACCGGAAGGAGCATCACAAAATCCTGGATCTGCTCGCCAAACATCGCCCTGGTCCAGTAATATGGCATGAATACGGATTGATCATAGCCACTACCCATAACCACACCTGACTCTTCGAGGACACCAATCACCCTGAAATGTTGTCCTTCGATGTCTATTTGCTTGCCAAGTGACCCTGTCCTACCAAAGAGATTCGTGGCAACAGCAGACCCCAGTACACAGACTCTTGACTTACTTTCCTCTACACTGCTGAAGAATCGTCCGACCTCGAGATTTAGACTGGCAATCTCATCGTAGTCTGCCTGAACACCAAGGATTGTAACGATATCGGTGTTACCACGATAGGTGATCGGGGATCGAATCTGGGAAACAATGGAAATCATGTCTATGGAATCGCACCGCCGCTTGAGTTTCATAACCTCAGGAAAGGTCAAGTGCTTCCTTTGCCTGCCTGGCAGACCGACACGCAAACCCGGTTCATCCCTGGTAATATAGATCACGTTTGGTCCAAGTCTTTCAAACTCTGTAAGAAGCGACTGGTTGATGCCGTTGATGAGCGCTAGCATCCCAATAATCGTTCCGATTCCAATGATGACCCCAACTACCGTCAACAGAGTTCTGAGTCTATTCGCAAGCAGCGAAAGAATTGCAATCCTCAATACTTCACCCAGCCATGTCACTGTTGATACCTCAATGCATCATAGGGTGCAAGCGAAGCAGCCTTGACTGCAGGATAAACCCCAAAGAAGATCCCGACTGCGATTGCAACACCTAACCCAATCGCCACTGCCCACCATTCAACGGCAACAGGAATGTGAGTTTTCCATGCAAGTAGCTTTGCTCCGACTGAGCCGAGCAGAATCCCAAAGGCTCCTCCAACAAGGCACAACAATGAGGACTCAGCGAGAAACTGTAGGACTATGTCCTTCCGGGTGGCACCGGCAGCCTTCCTCAAACCTATCTCCATCGTTCGTTCCTTAACCGAAACGAACATTATGTTCATGATACCAATCCCACCGACAACCAGAGCAATGCTGCCCACACCGATTGTGACCACGAAGATGTTACTTGAAATCCTTCTCCACATGCGCATTAGCATCTCTGAAGTCAATATGCCAAAATCATCGTCGTCACCTGGACGCAACTTCCTCAACCTGCGCATGACCATTCTGACTTCCTCAATCGCCTGACTGGTATGCTCAGGTTCACCACTTCTAACAGCGATCTCTGTACCCACAGGTTTGCCAAAGATTCTCCTGTAGGTTGTGTAAGGAATCCTGACGAATGAATCACGCGACATGCCCAGAAAAGTGCCCATCTGGCTATGCAAGCCGATGATGGTAAAGCGATGACCCCTGATATGGATATGTTTTCCCAGGGGATCTATCCTGGCAAAGAGCTTTTCAGCAACATCGTGGCCGATGATACAGACATACCTGGCATGGCGGGTCTCGTAGTCAGTGAAGTAGCGTCCATCTTCAAGTCCGACATCAGCAATGTACTGAGCATCAGCACCGGCACCTTCAATCAAAACATCACCGGAGCTGCGTCTGCCAGCCTTCACATCAGCGCTGGTCCTGATAAATGGAGTTGCATACGCAACCGAAGGGCAACTCGCCTTTATGATTTCAGCCACCTCTGGATCGATCTCCTTTCGCTTCAACGCCCTGATGTATTCTTCCTCGCTCTTTGGAATTCCCACTTTGCTTACAATAAAACCCTGAGATCCAATGCTGCCCAGGAGCCTTGCAACATAAGTGTCTATCCCCCTTATGACAGCTGTAATAGAGGCTACCGAAAGGATACCGATGACAATGCCAAGAAGCGTTAGAGCTGAACGCAGCTTGTGTTTGAGCAGCGAAGACGATGAGATTCTGAGCAGATCGACAATGCTCATGTTTTTTGCCTGACTATCTTCACCTTGATGCTATCCTCTAAATCACGCAAAGTTTTGAAGGGTCCTACTATGACATCGAGATCATCCGGCAGACTGTCAAGGATGGCTATGTGGCGATCATCTGAAATGCCAGTCCTGATCGGCAGGAACCTGCTCCTGTCACCATCCACTATGAAAATTCCCTCTTTCTCAACTTTCCTGCCGCTCTCCTCAACTTCTCTCAGAACCAGCGCCTGCAGAGGCACATATGTTGCGCTATCCTCGGCAGCGGTTATTATGTCGACGGTTGTCGTCATCCCGGGTCTCAAGCCCGGAAGCTCATCCAATATGCGCACCCGGACCTCAAAGGTTGCTCTTTCGCCCAGGCCTGATACTCCCCGAGCAGAGCTGCCAACGCTCCAAACAATCCCACGAAGCAAAGTATCAGGAAATGCATCCACACCTATCTCAGCAGCTTGACCGACTGCGATTCTGGTAATATCGGTCTCATCGATTTGAGCCCTGACCTCCATGGTATCAAGCTCACTTATAGTCATGATCACCGTACCAGGGTTATTCATCGTTCCTGTTATGACTATCTCGCCTTCCTCGACATTCAGACTAGTGACTGTACCCGAAATCTGAGCGGTAATCACTGTTTTCTCAAGATCATCCCTGGCTGCGTCGAGCATTGCCTGAGCTTCATCAGCTGCATGCCGTGCAGTTCTGTATTCAGCATCAGCAACAGCACAGGTTGTCTTCGCAATCTCGATATCTCTGACGGAAACGAGGTTTGCCTGAGCAAGCTTTGTCTTTCTCTCAAGATCCTCCCTTGCATCAGCCAGTCTTGCCCTCGAAAGTTCCAGCCTTGCGAGCGCAGCACGATGCGCTGCCTGAGCCTGGTCAAGCCGAGCCCTGTATTGAGAATCATCGATCAATAGCAGCGTATCCCCTTCTTCCACACGGTCACCCTCCCTCACAGCCAGCTTCGCTATCCGTCCCATAACAGAAGAGCTTATCTTGACAGCTGAAACCGCATGAACAACCCCCGGTCCGGACACTCGTTCGACAAGCCTTCCAACTTTTATGTCAGCAACCTCCACGGCGACACTTGGTTCATAGGACAAACGCAGGTTCGCTATTACTATGACGATCACGGCTACGGCTGCTAAGAGAAGCAATACAAGTTTTCTTTTGCTCATTCCGTTACCTACCTTTTCCAACTGCTTTCCGGAGTTTCGCCTGCGACAGGACATAGTCATACAAGGCTTCGACATGAGCGACTTTCGCCTGGCTTAATGACACCTGAGCATCAATCAGCTCAAGCATTGTACCTGCGCCAAGATGATATCTCTCCTCAGCAAGCCTCAACTCCTCCTCGGCCAATTCAACTGTCTTGCTACTCACATCTACTCGCTGCCTGGCCTCCTGCACGCTATAGTAGGCCTGCCTCACCTCAAGAGCCGCATCACGCATAAGCTGTTCGAGGTCTTCTCTTGCAATTTCTCGTGATGCCTTAGCACTGCGTACCCTGCTGAAAGTGTAGAGACCGTCAAAAAGGTTAAGCGAGGCTGTCAGGTCCCAGCTCCATCTGGCATCATCGGTCAGCCTACCGACCTCGCCAGGGAAGCGATCAGCGATGTAACGATCAGTCCACCGAAACGTTAAAGTTGGGAACCAATTACCTCGCTCAGCCCATACTCCGTGAGAAGCCGCCTTCAGGTTGGCTCTTGCTGAATGGATATCAGGGCGCTGCTTTACAGCCTCAGCCAGGGCTTCATCCAGCTGGTAGTCCAGGTCAGAGGTCTGCAAAACGTCTTCGAGCTCAAGCACAAGTTCGGGATCAAGTCTGAGGAAGTGCTTGAGGTCAAACTCAGCCAGTCGTAAGGCGTTCTCAGCTGAGATTACTTCAAGCTGATTGTTACCAACCTCAACCTGAGCCCTGAGGACATCCGACCGCACAGCCGAACCGACTTCAAGCAGGGCTTGAGCCTTTTCAAGCCGACGCTTGCTGAGATTCAATGCCTCCTGTCTAACCTCAAGCAATCGCCTTGCCCTAAGGACACCGAGGTACTTCTGCCTCGCAGTGTAAGCCACCTCCTCGGTAGTCTTCCGAAGATTTGCTTTGGAGGCTTCCCGTGAAGCCATTGACTCGAGAACACCCAATATGCCCCCGAATGTCACGGATTCATAAAGGGCTAGCGAAGCTGTATAGCTCTCATCAGTAATTATGACTCTATCACCGACCTGACGGAGAAATGACTCTTCATATTTAGACTTGGTTGACTGCAATCCAACGGTCGGGAGAAGCCGGGAAGCAGATGTAAGTACTGAACTAGATGCACGCCGAAGATCATAACGCGCTTTCACGACTGATACGTTGACATCAACAGCAAGCGTGACGCACTCATCGAGGTCAAGATGCAGCGTATCTTGAGAAGCAGAGCAATAATCCACACCTGCGCAGCAAGCTACAACCAGACTGAGCACAAGAAGGTACCGGCACTTCGCCTTCATACCCTGCCTCCTTCCTAAACTCTCCCTACAAATACAGAGCGCACGTACGATAACGCCACCAATATGGCTATTGCCAATAGCCAGAATCCTACTACTATGGAGACTGCCTTCGTCATTCTCATATTTGAAAGTCGGTGGTAACCGATACAAAGGGCAATGACGGCCCAAATTGCGAAGATATCAAGCGAACTGAGCAGAACCGCAAGGGGAGCCAGAGGGTCAAGATTGGGACTGAAGGCTGCAGCGCTCAATCTGAC
Organism: bacterium; assembly: GCA_025774405.1. Lineage (GTDB taxonomy): Bacteria > Arandabacterota > Arandabacteria > Arandabacterales > Arandabacteraceae > JALGWB01. The sequence continues at coordinate 10,768 of JALGWB010000011.1, read as the reverse complement.
ATCGTAGCTGCCCTTGATTGCCATAAGCGGAATCTTTATCAGACCGCCTGCTGCCAGTATCAAGCCCACATAGCACGTGAAGGTAAACATCTTCCTGAAACCGATTGGCTTGCCGACGACCGAGGCAATACCATTGAATAAGGCCGCAGGAATGAGCAGAATGAAAATGACACTCCCGGCAGCCTCAAACAAAATGGATTTCAGCCTCGCCAGGGGCGTGTCGCTAACCATCTGATCAAGATCAATCTGGATACCACTCTCTTTGATCAGACGAGAGCTTACCTCCCGCTGGAACTCTACTTTATACTTGAAGCTACCGTAGCCGGCGAGTGTGATACCAATGATGAAGACCAGCAATGGGAGCAACCAGCGAGGCCTCTCGGCGACAAGGCACGCCACCCTATCGGGACTGCCAAATATTCTGCCTATATTCTTGATTTCTTCCATACCTACCCCCCTTTAGCTTACTGCACTAATCTATAACATGATTTCCTTGCAAGATGAAAGTGATTTTGAGGGGCTGGGGACAGACGCCTTATTATTCGGTAAGTGAGAATCTAAACGGGATACTGATGGTTGCCTTCACAGGTACATCACGCTGCATGGCAGGTGTGAACTTGAACTTGTAGGCAGCCTCGATCGCAGCATCGTTCAAGATGGGCGCATCGGATTCAGCTATCCAGGCATTTATGACTCTGCCGGTCTCATCTATGGTGACCATAACCACAACTGTACCCTCAACCTCTGCCTTGCGAGCAAGCTCGGGATACTTGGGCTTGGCAGCATAGATCACCTGCGGATAAGTATCAAAGGCAAAGAACATCTCCGGCTCGGGCGGTGGCGGTGGTGGCGCAGGTGGCAGATTCTCAGCATCAAACATCGTGGGAGCAATGGTCTCCTCTTCACTGGCCTCATCACTGGCTTCGATTTCGACAGCAACTTCAGGTCGTGCTATCTCCTCAGGAGGCGGAGGTATCTCTATCTCAGGGGGAATATCGACAACCTCGAACTTCTCCTCTCTCAGCTTATAGACAGAGGGAACATATTCGGGCCAGAAGGCGAAGGCCACTGCATGAATAACTATGGCAAACAGAAAGCCAATCTCGAGATACTTCGTATACTTCGCCTTGAGTTCACCATAAGCCGTCACTGAGACTCAACTCCTTATCGGAATCGCAACTTCTCCTTCTTCGATGCAAACGAGACCCTGACAGCACTCGCCCGCTTGAGTTGCTCCATGATGTCATCCATCACACCGTAAGGTGCATTTTCATCTGTATAGAATGCAACGATTATCCCAGGGTTGGATCTCAACCTCTGAGCAACGATGCCCTCGACTGCATTTGTCTTAACAATCATATCATTGATCGAGATCTTGCCAGTACGGTCTACCCAAACGTGGATCACATTTTCACGTGGAATATCCTCCGCCGCTTCAGCCTTCGGAAGCGATATCGGCAAACCCTCCTCAAGCTTTAGCACAGTTGAGACCATGAAGAACACCAGCAGCAGGAATGCTATGTCGGCCATTGATGCTGTAGGTATCTTGCTGTCAGTACGTACTTTCTTTGTGAATCTCGCCATAGCTATCCTCTTCAGTCTTCCTCAAGTCGCTTCAGCGAAACCCTCGTGGCATTTGCTAACTTGAGTTCATCGAGAACGTCAACCATCTGTCCATATCTCGCTTCAGGTGAAGTCTCGACAACAAAAACAATCTTGGGATTGTCAATCTGGGCCTGCTGCACTTTTTGCCTCACCTGATCAAGGTTGACAGGCTCGTCATCAACTGCGATATGACCATCGGCATAGATCGAGATACGCATGATATTCTTCCGGGCAATCTTCTTGACAACACCTTCCTTACTCGGCAACTGCAGCAGCAGACCTTCCTCGATGGCAAATACCGTGCTCACCATAAAGAATATCAAGAGCAGAAAGGCTATGTCCGAAAGCGAAGAATTCGGGATCTCGTCTGAAACCTTTGCCCTTCTCCCAAACTTCACGGGTCATCCACCCCTTTATGATTCCTTATCCTTAACGGTTCCAAGCATGACAAGTGTGTCAACCAGGTCAGCTGTTGACTCCTCCATCTCTATTATAAAACGATCTATCTGAGAAACAAAGAAGTTATGGAATGCCTGGATAGGAATTGCGATCAGCAAGCCGGTGGCAGTAGTGATAAGAGCCTCGGAGATACCTGACGCAACCAGCTTGGCATTGACCTGTTCAGCTTCAGCAATTGCGTTGAATGCTCGAATCATTCCCGAAACCGTTCCAAGGAAACCGAGTAGGGGAGCAATCGTTGCCAATGTGGCAAGCCAGATCAGTCCCCTTTCCAGGAAAGATGTCTCAATCGTGCCAGCTGTCTCAATTGCACGCTCAACTGCCTCAGTACCCCGCTCAGCGCGCTTGAGACCTGCATGCAGAATTGCAGCTATCGGACCCCTTGTTCGTTCACATTCGTGAGCAGCAGCCTCAACCCCTTTCGAATGAAGCGCATCAAGCACTCGTTTCATCAGCTTACGTACATCGGTCCGGGCACGACTCAGTGTAATAGCACGCTCTATGATAACGGCTACCCCGATAACTGAAGCAGCCAACAACGGATACATGAAAGCTCCACCCTTAAGGAAGAGGGTAACAAGTCCGCTTTGACGCATCCTGGCTACCAGTCCTCCTTCAGGAGCTTCAGCTTCTTCAGGTGGTGCCTCAAGCGCCTTCAACATCTCAGCAATAGAAGTATCAACCGCCGCCTCTTCAGTCGTAGCCTCCTCTTGAGCTTGACAAGCCAATGCAAAAGCAAACCCAGCAGCAACTGTAAACAAAAAGAGCCACAACTTCATGCGATTCATTCTACCCTTCTCCTTGTCGAAGTTTCCCTCATTAGACCCTACCACACTAATAGGTCGCCGACTGGTTGAAACGCCAGTCAAACGACCAGATGGTTGATTGCCTAAACCTTAATATCGCCACGTGGCCTTGTCAACCCTTTTTTAGTACTCATGTCTTTCCGTACTGTAGACCAGTTTATAGTCCCCGATACCCCGTTCATCCACAAGAATAAACTGCATGACAGCACTTGTGGGCACCCTCTTCGAAAGTCTTCTAACAGGCTTACCGCCACCATCATATTTCCACACTTCATACGCTTTACCATGTACAGTCATGCCACCGATCTGATCGCCATGGATGTCAGCTGCAGAACCACCCTGCTGCCACCCACCTGGCTCCCCCGAGCCAGTTTTGATACCAACTCGTGAGAAGGGATCAGTCGGAATCGGGGTCTCAGCCCCTTCAATATGTCGGGTCCCTTTAACAAACTCCATATCGGAATAGAAACTCTGGATATCATCCGGAGGACCATACTTTATATAGATACGGCCGCGATCAGTGAGGGCACCTCGCTTGGAGCCAGTACCGAAATGCTTGTCCGCATAAACAAGTCTTCGATAATACTCGGTCCTTGCTTCGTTTTCGGCTGTACCTGGAGTTGGATCGATGCTCCGCCAGAACTCCTCAAGATAGTGCTCCTTTTCTCCAGGTGAAAGTGCCTTGAATTCTCGCATCTCAGCTTCAGTCAGAATATGCTCCATGTCGCCAATCATTTCGTAGTCGTACCTTCCCCAGGAAAGTGGTGACCAGGCGACATCGAATTTCCGCTGGTTGCTGACACTGCCTTGACCAGGAACATCAACGCTGACCACAAGCAGATAGGTACCGGCAGCAAGAGCCGTAATGTCGAACAGAGCCGTGCTTGGCGTGCGTTCACCTCTAAGTGCAAGCTGCCTCTGTTGCTTAAATATCTCTCCACCTGACCTGTTGAGGATACTGTACGTTGCCATCAAGGAATCAAGAGAAGGCTCCTTTCGGGCATAGATCTCAAAGTAGACGGCTAGTTCAGGCAAGAGCAGTCCATAACGCCGCTGAGCATTGGGAATGACCTCGATGCCGGACTTCTCAAATTCGCTGAAGCCAGTTCGTCGAAGCCCTCTTGCGAATTCGATATCGCTTACTGATATGGCAACCTTACTGAAATCTGGCGATTCGACCAGTACTTCGATCTCACCCTTCTTATGGCGCTTCAGTAGGTAGGGAATAATAGCCTTTTTGACGGCATTGAGATCCTCAACCTCAGCCCTGGCTATATATCGTCCGGGTTCAACGGTGATCCGTGTCTGCAGCACCTGAACAACGCTACGGTCAAGTGCCTGCTCAGAGGTCGGTGCAAAAATATCGACGGTGTTCTCACTCGAACCGGCAACATCCCCATTCTGATCAAACAACTCAACTTTGAACCTGAGCTTTCCTCGATAACCCTGTTTATCCTCAATGAACTTTATCTGGTCATTCGATATCAGACAGTAGACCTCCTCGATATTGCGATCCTCGCCAGCGAAGGTGGCTATGTCCACATAGAAGACAAGGTCACCTTTGCTGTTGACAGGTACATCGGCATACTCTGTCCAGCTTTGGGCTTGACACTCAGAGAGGGCAATGATGGGCAGAATGACAGTCAGGGGCAGCAACAGAATTGCTACCCCTGGCATTGCACTTGTCGATCGCATACTAATAGGAAGCGCTCAGAGAGATCTTGTGAGAACTCTCGAGCAAGCCCATGTCAGAATAGCAGTAATCCAGACTCCATATCGATGGCTTGTTGACCAATCCGATCCTGACAAATGGAAACTTTATGCCAAACCCGGCTGTGATACCTTCCTCATCCCTGTTGAATCTATAGCCACCTCTCAAAGCGACTTCGAAGTTGGGCCCGAAGCGCTGGAATACATACTCAGCACCAGCGTTGACTCGTTCGGCACCGTCAGGGGGATGATTGAACTCAACCGCACCAATCAGTCTGTGGTCGGTGCTATTAAGCAACGGCATTGAGCCTCCAACCTTGAACATGACCGGCATAGGGCTTTCCTTCCCACCCTCATAGAATGCGTAACCTGAGCCCATGTTGACAAATGCCATACCGATCTTGATGCTTCTGAAACCGGTATCATAGATTGTGCCAAGGTCAACTGCAAAGGTCTCCCCACTGAAGTCACCAAGTCCCTCGTGTATCCATTTAACCGTCGCTCCAAAGGAAAAGCGGTCGGTCAGCATCCTGGCATAAGTCAGACCAAATGCCATGCTTCCAGCATCAAAGGAATAACCGGTGCCTTCCTGCCGATATTCGGTCGTCTCAGGCATCGGATCCATTTGAAGCACCACCGCACTGAGTCCCAAAACCCCGGGTATGAACCTGTAGGAGAAAACATAGGCAGCGAATTCATGGCTCATCTCAGCTGGCCACGATGCATGATTCAACGTGAACTGACTTCCCTTGATATTGGCAATGCCTGCAGGGTTCCAATATGTACAGGTGGCATCACCATCCATGGCTACAAAAGCCTCTCCCATGGCCACTCCACGAGCGCCAGCACCGATCTTGAGGAATTGAGCGCCAACTGTACCAACTTTCTCGAAAATCTCTGCTGACCAAGCAGCACCGATCATCACCAAAATCAACCCAAGCGCAACAGCAAGCCTTGTCTTCAACTCAGCGTCCTCCTTCCTCCGGTTACTACCTGACGACGACGAACTTGGTTATCTCTGAACCATAAGGCGATTCAACATGGACAATGTAGATACCACTAACAATCTCTTGATTGTTGCGTGAAACGAGATTCCATTGAGCTGGAGCACCCGTGAGAGGATCGACAGGCTCCTCAAAATACTTGCTCCAGACCAGGTCGCCAGCAAGCGTGTAAACCCTGACCATCGCCTTGCGGGGCAGGTTAACGAATGTAACCCTTCGACCCGATGGATCCCGCTCATATTCCACCATATCTCCAATCGCTCGATGGGATTCCCTCAGATCCGGCGGAATCGCAGGATTGCTGGGATTCCAGGGGTACGGATTTGGCACAATCCGAACCTTCTTCGTTCTCCTCGCAGGTTCACCCCTGGGATAGACCAGCTGCATCGCCTGCGAATAGCTTCCGTACCTTGGTATCGAATCCACTCTCCCGGTCGCCCTGTCTATGATCTTCTCAGCACTACCATCATCAAAAGCGGTAACAGCATACCAGTAAGGAAGCCCATTATGCACATCCTCATCTATGTACCGGTACTTGCCAATCCCTTCAAGCCCGGTGTCTATCTTTGGTAAATCTGACTTGTCAAAGTGGGCAATCAGCTCCCACTGGTCAGCTGAGGGTACCTCACTCTCATGCCTCCAGCCAACGGCACGCCATATCCGGTAGCCGGCGAAATCGAATATGCCCTGGAGTGGATCTGGGGTGCGTTCTGAGTAATCGTCCCATTCAATAATAACCTTACCATCACCAGGCATGAGCCTCTGCTTGGGCGGCGGTGGAGGGCTTGATCCAACCCAGTGCATCAACTGACCGTTTATGTACGATCCATTGTAAACCCGCTGAGCATTAGTCGCATTAGCAATGAACTCATCGAATGGATTGCCGCAAACGAAGGCAACCTGGAAAACCAGTGAGCTGCCTGGAGGGATCCTAGCAAATGGACCGGCAGACACAAGGAATCTGTAATCCTGAGGTTTGGTAGTTGGAGGGTCGATTGTCTGCTCAAAGTCAGAGCTACCTCTCATATAGCGGTAACGTTCCTTATCATTCTGAGGATCTTCTTCACCGCTCGACCAGCTCCTGAACATGTGGATCTTGACATCTTGAGGTGCTAGTCTCCCCGTCTCATCTGTTGTATGTCCAAGAAACATAATGCCAATATATCCCTGAACATCGCCATCATCACCCTTTTCAGCATCGTACATGTAACCAAGTGTTAAATGGTATGTCTTGCTTACTGGATTACCAGCCGGGTCCAGTTCGGTCCTCTCCACAGTCGTGTCGACGAAGGCCGCCATATCGTCAGTATATGAGGTTGGAACCTGTCGGACAGGACCAACGTCACAGTCAGTCATAAATGCCACATACGCATTGTAGATAGTGGAATCACCAATGTTGGTAACCTTGTATTCAACGCCTATGAAATCCTCGACAGCCGGACTTGTCCAGGCATAGCTCTCTTGCCTGACCATCAGGTTGAGTGGCTTGTGGAAATCCTCAGTTCGGTTGGCATTCATCGATGTGGTTGTATCATAGTAGACACAGCTGTACATCTGCTGTGAGATTGCAGCAAAATCCTCATCAATGAGCCCATCACCATCATTGTCATATCCGTCCAGCCAATCCTCGTCAATGAGGTTATCGTTGTCATCGTCCTGGAGCCTTCCGCCACCAGGCTGTCCCTCCGCAGCAACATAGATAACATCGCGCGCATCGGGTCTGGGATAGTACTCAAGCTGGTAAACAGCAGCGCTCACAAGTGTGTCAGGCCGATTGAATTCGTCATATACAACCCCACCAACCCAAAGTCCGGCTGCGAACAGATACTCAATCCCACTCCCGGCTGGCCACTCTCCCGATGGTGATGAGGGATCCGAGTTCCAGTCACCGAAAAAGCCCATGTTGCAGACATGCAGAAGGAGTTTGTTTACATTGTGATACCAACCTCTGAACTTCACAACACCGTTATGGGGGGGACCGTAATATTCCGGCCCTTGAACCTCGTCGTTATATGCCAGCACACTGGAACTCAACATGCCAATCAGAAGCAGAACAGCACCGATACCGACACCTGCTGCGGAGCAACGCGACTTTCTCCATGCCATTCTTTGAACCTCCATAACGGTCTTTACCAGTCGAATGATATGCCGACTCTGAAGTTGCGGGGCGGTGAATATACACGCGGATCGTTCAAAGGAATGTAAATTACCTCCGTAAGTCCGAGTAACTCACCAAGGTCATAAGCTCCACCCAATCTTCCTTCAGTTGTATAGTAGGCAACGTAATTGCCGCTGCCACCCGGCCAGCTACCAGGACTAAGGGTAGCTATGTTCCTGCGGTTAAGTATGTTTCTTCCCTCGAGAAACAGCGAAACCTCCTGGCCAGCAATCTTATAGCGCTTGTCCGCCTTTATGTTGACAACGCTTCGCGATGGCAACCGCTCTGAATTGATCAAGGCGGCTCGCACCTCTCGTTCCCTCGGCAGCATTGGAGTATAGGGCACACCGGATGAATAGCTCCAGTCGATGTTGCATCCCCACAAACCAGGCTCACTTATGTAGAGATTAGCTGAGATCACATGATTCCTATCCCAATCCAGCGGCAGCTCGGTAATGGGAGCCCTGTCCATTGCGCCACTGACCACATTGGCACCCTGCAGCTCGTTTGAACTCGATCCTGTTGCCTTTGAGAAAGTATAGGTGAAACTGCCCTGGAAGTGATGGCTGAAGCGTTTGGTCAGCTTGAACTCTATACCTCTTACTGAACCATAATCGAGATTGACGTAAGCAACGGGTGTGGCAGTAGGTCCATAGCGCTGAATAAACTCTGAATCCTCAGTAAGATCGGCTGGCTCTGTTCCCGTAAGTCCGAATATGTCCTTATAGAACAGTGCTATATCCCCTACGATCGTTGAGGTGAACTGGTGCTGGATACCAACCTCATACATTATCGTCGTCTCAGCGTCCATGAGAGGATTGCCGAAGGGCAGGAGACCTTGCTCGGTCTGCCCAAGAAACTGGAAGAGCACCTCAAGCCTTGGTATCTGGTAGAATCGCCCATAATTGAAGTAGAGTGCGTCCCTTTCCGAGATGGGGTAAGAAACCCCGAATCTCGGGCTTATCTGCCACTCGGTTCGCTTGAAGAACGAGGTCGACTTCGCTTTGAAGCCGGTCGACACAACGAATCTGTTATAAGCATCAACAGCATCCCTGCCGGGATCAAAAAGATCCAGCCTCAAACCAAGGCGTAGATTCATACCCTCAAACTTTATTCTGTCCTGGATGAATGCTGACATGTCCCAGCAATGAAACCTGTAGATGTCTGTATAGATGCCTCTTGGAGAATCGAGCGAAGGATAGAGCAGATCCTCCATCTCCAATCGATAGAAATGACTCTCAGCACCAAACTTTACTTGGTGGATGGTGCCCTTGGTTATCGTCATATCCCCTTTGCTTGTCCACATAGTAGTGTGGTAGCGTTGCCAGTGAGGATAATCACCCTGGACGACGAAATAGCGGTTTTCAGGATCGACTCGGTCGTTGAAGTTGGGAGTGACGTATTCAAATGGTTTCTTATTCAGCACTACCTCTTTATGCAGAGTGGTGTAATTGCCTACTCGCACTGTGTAGAAAGACGAAGGGCTGATGGTATGACGCCAGACCAGCTTCAAGCTGCGGTGGTTGTTGGTAATATCCGGAGTATGAGCAGGCGCAATGTAAAGACTATATGTCGAATCAAGAGGCTCAAACCACCAGTGATCATGCACTTCAGACCAATACCCCACGCGGCTAAATGCGTGGTGGTAGAAATCATACTTCTCACCTGAAGCAAGATATTCAAGTGAAAGCTTCTTGGTCGGTGAGAAGAAATAGGTCAGCTTGCACTGCCCGGAATAGCTATTGCTCTGTCGCTCACGGAACTTTATGAAACCCCACAGCTGCTTTTGCTGCCTTGGCTCGAGTGTCTTTAGATAGGTATCTGTGAAAACGACCTCGCCTGAAGCAAAAAACCTCAGATTTGTTGTAAAGAGTGGCCCACCAAAACCAATTGCCAGGTCATCATAGTTGAAATAGGTCTTGTCTGGAGCGCCGTAGTCATCGGTCATGAATTTTACCAGTCCTGAATACCTTGTCCCTCCCTCTCGCGTCTTGAGATTGATAACCCCTGACTGAACGTTGCCATATTCAGCATCAAAACCGCCGGAAAGCACTTCTATCTCCGAGAGCGATGCCAGGCTGAGTTCCATCGAGTTGGCCCCAACAAACGGATCACTGATCTGAATGCCATCTACGTACTGCTTGACTTCGCCTGACCTGCCGCCGCGAATGTGGATCTCGCCCTGCTCAAGCACAACACCTGCCTGGGTTGCTATGGCATCCTCGACCGTGTTTATCGATCGAACGGCAACCTCCTTGGTGTCAATCGTACGCTTCGTCTGGGTTCGTTCAGTATCAACAGCTGGGCGTTCGCCTTTTACCTCTACAACGGGAACCTCCATTACGACTGTCTCTTTTAACTCAAACTTGAGCTCGGTCGTCTCGTTGGGTCTGACAACTACATTTTCCTTGGTCTGGGCAGCATAACCCATCATCATCACTTTGACGGTGTAGGTGCCGGGTGGAACATTGTCGATGACAAACCTTCCATTTTCCTTGACGAATGTCCCCAAACCTGTTCCAACGATGAGTACATTAGCATAGGCAAGTGGTTTGCCATCGGTGGCAGAGACAACTATCCCCGTTATGCGCCCGGCTTCTTGAGCAACGCTTGAAGTGACAAGCAGGAGCAAAACAAGCACAAGCACGAGCAAAACTTTCAAAGCAGACATGACGACCCCTCCAGGGCTACGCCAACTTCATCGGGATTAATTATAGTTAGCTTCTAACCGCCGTAGCTACTATATAAAAGCCGAAATCGCAGTGTCAAGTGCTTTTGTCCCCTTGGGTTTGGCAATCGTGACCACTATGGGATAATTCACCGGGCAATTGGCCACTCCTCAAAGACTCTGGCAGTGAAAACCTGAAGGGAACAATTTCGAATGTCTCACTGAAACCCGCAAGCACAGCTCGAGCAACCTCCTCTGCAGTGACTCTCCTTTTAAGCAATCCATTAAGGAAGCAGGTCGATTCTTCCATATCGGCATACAGCCTGGAACTGACCTCCTCACTACACCGCATATACCT
>JALGWB010000257.1 GCA_025774405.1 bacterium | reverse complement strand
GAAGCAACTGAGTGTTCTGCCCTCACTCAGGAGTCTAGCGGTGCTGCTATCCTCGTGTATGAATCCTGCAAAGCATGGGAGCGATTTGCCGACGGTCCGCAAGGTCTCATCGATGATCGTCAGAGCACGATTGCCCAGAAGATCGATTTTGACCAATCCTATCTTCTCGATGGCGTGCATATCGAACTGGGTCACCTGCACACCCTTGGGAGCCATCTCCAGGGGCGTATAGTCAGTTATCGAAGTGTCCGCGATGACAATGCCTCCGCAATGCACACTGGTGTGATGAGGCAGCCCAATGATGGCACTTACCATTCTGGCAACCTGTTCCCTTCTCTCATGCGGAAGCTCAGGTCGAACGCTGGCGAGCACTCTGCTGACGGTTCTGGCATCACCCTTGCGTGGTAGCCGGATTGCCAGCGACTGACTCTCATATGGGCTTAGCCCGAAGGCTTTGGCTACCTCGCGAGCGGCTGAACGCAGTTCAAACCTCGTGTGGGTCGCCACCATAGCAGTTCTTCTCCTTCCGAACCGCTCATAGACATGGTTGATTACCCTGTCCCTCTGCCGCCAGCAGATGTCGATATCAAGATCGGGATAGTCCGGACGGTGTTCATTGAGGAACCGTTCAAACAGAAGCCGCTCCTTGATGGGATCGACATGGGTAATGTCGAGCAGGTATGCAACAATTGAACCGGCACCTGAGCCCCGCCCTGCGATTGGGATCCCGTTTGCTACTGCAAAGTCAACAATATCCTTGACAACGAGAAAGTAGTTGGTGAGCCCAAGGCGTGCGATTGTATGAAGTTCACTTGCAAGCCGCTTCCGGGCCTTAGCCTGTCTCTGACGGTACTTAGCGGCAAGTGTTTTGTAGCACAGAGCCTCAAGCATCTTGAACGATGCTTGAGGCGTTTGCCCGATCACTGGAAAGTGGACCTTGCCGAGCTCAAGATCGACATCCGCCATGGCTGCAAGCTCAAGGGATGCCTGCAGTACCTCAGGAATGTGCGTGAACATTTCACGTAGCCTCATGCAGTCTCTGAGGGACGCATGCCGGACATCGAGTCTCACATTTGAGATGAGCTCCCTGCGAGCAATGCTGCTCAGAAGTCTGGCAAGGGGTTCGTCATCGGGTGACAAGAAACGGACATCCCACGAGGCAAGTGCTCTTAACCCTGCTGCCCTTGCAGTTTCGAGGAGGTTCCTGATCTGGCAATGGTCAAGACGGTTGGCTATTATCTCAATCCAAATTCTGTCGGGTCCGATCGCCGGCAAAAGATCCTGCGCAAGTGTGGGGTCAGCCGTCAGGACTGCGATATCTGCCGATGCTGCCTGGATTGCATCAGCAAGTTGGGTCTGCGGTTCGAGGTTTCGTCTTGAGATGATCCGGCACAGATTTGAATAGCCGCGTCTCGAAAGAGCGATGATTGCCACCTCGGACCCGGTCTGAGGGCACGTCACCTCCGCTCCTATGAGAGGCTTAATCCCGTTTGCAAGGGCACTTTCGTAGAATTCAACGGCTCCGTAGAGATTGTTGCGATCGAGCAGGGCACAGGCCTCAAAGCCCAGAGCGCTAACATGAGCTGGTATTTCCCCTGGCGGGATGGTTCCGAGCAGTCGGCTCTGGCTACTTCGTAAGCGAAGGGGTACGAAGGATGAAGCCATAGGTATCACGCTCGAGTTGAGTCATAAGATTTATCGCCTTGCCGGCGATCACTGCCGAGTGACCAAACCGCGTTCTTATCTCATCGAGGGTACGATAGAGTGAGCTGAAATCCTTGTGACGCTCGCTGAGGAGGTTTGCCTGGAAGGCATCAGCCGAGGCAAGTTGAGAAAGGCATATACCGATCAGATGGATGCGACACCGTCGCCTGACTCTATGGAACAGGTCAACTGCGACTGCAAAGATGGCCCGATCGCTGACCGAGCTGACACCTATTGTCCGGGAGGCTGTGCGGGTTACTCCGTCACCATAACGCACCTTGACGTGGACCCGCCTCGGCAGAAGTCTCAGGTTTCGGCACTTACGGCAGGCCCTCTCCGTGAGATAGTAGAGCACATTGGTAACCTCATTGAAATCGATGCTGTCCCGGGGCAGGCTCGTCTCACGTGAGATCGAGCGAGGCATGGCAGGCGGCACCCAGGGGTCGCGTCCATAGAGCCGCTCATGAATAAGCGGAGCACTTCTACCGAAGATCTGCTCGAGATAACTTAGTGGAAGTGCCCTGAGATCGCACACTCGCCTTATATTTATTGTGCCCAGTAGTTGCTGAGCCTTCGGCCCTATCCCCGGAACATCGCTAAGCGGTCGATCGTGCATAAAGGCTGCTTCCTCACCGGCCCGGACGATACCAATACCACCCGGCTTGACATCCTTGGCTACCAGCTTAGCAACCATGCGATTGGAACCTATGCCGATCGTGACACTGAGTCCGGTTGCCCTCCGGATCTGAGTCTTGAGGTCGGATGCCACATCATGGGGATCACTGCGGACTGCAGGCGTACCTGTGAGGTCGCAAAAGGCCTCGTCAAGATACGCTTCGACAGCAGGTGAGAGTCTGCGGCAACAGTCAAAAACCTTTTGAGCGAATGCCTGATAGGTTGGCTGGTGCCCCTTCAACACAACAACTTGAGGACAAAGTTTCATTGCAGTGGTTATTGGTGTGCCAGGGCGGATGCCATAATTACGGGCTTCATATGATGAGCTTGCTGCTACGCCTGAACACACAATCAGCGGTCTGCCACGAAGCAAGGGGAATTTGACCTGTTCGACCGATGGGAAGAAAGCATCGATGTCAACATAGAGGATGCATCTTGTAGGCTGACCAGCCTCGCTCATGATTCCATCATCACCTGATCGAGGTGCCACGTCATATCATCTGTATTGAGATGGAGTTGATAGACATCGCCCGAGTCGGAGGTGACCGAAAAATAGTGGATCTTTGCAGTACCTTCGCGATCAAGCCATCGACAATTTACTCTGACAACTCTATGAATCTGACCACGTCTTACGAACATAAGGGGTTTGATGCTGCCTTCGCTGAAATCAGCTCTTACCCTCACCTTCTCGTCAAGACGTTCGACTATCATAGCAAATCCGACTTTACCCCCAATACGGAAACGATCCCTTCCTGGATGCAGCTTGATGGGTTCATAGCCCTCGCTCCTTGGTTGAAGATCTATCGAATGCCGACGCTTGCGAATAACTTTAACAGTCGCTTCAGGATCATCTCCCACATAGGCAACTACAATATCGCCATCCTTGAAATCCTCTTGCTGTCTTACAATCACGTAGTCGCCATCAAGAATACCGGCATCTGCCATACTGTCCCCCTTGACTCTTACGGCAAAATACGTAGCATCATCCTGAACCAGTGAGTCAACGTTGAGATAGCCCTCGTAGTTCTCAATTGCAGTAATTGGAAGTCCAGCTGCCACTCTTCCAACTATGGGAATGCCATGGATACCCCGGGCTTCGGGTGCTAACATAAGTCGTCTACCAACCCTGGTAAGAAAGCCCTTCCTGGTGAGAGCATCAAGGTGTTGACTCACCGTTGCTGAGGATTTTAAGTTAAATTTTCGTCCTATCTCCCTGTATGATGGGAACCTGTCCCACGTCCTTATCGAATGGATTATGTATTCAAGTATCTCTCGCTGTCGCCTGGTAAGCGATCTCATCTTCTCACCCCTGCTCAATATACCAAACAATTGTTCGGTAGTCAAGCTAATTCTAGAGAGCCCGAAGCCGACGGGTAGGCCTTTCCTATAAGCCGCTGGCGATTGCAATAGCACCTGCTATCCAGCAAAGACCTGCAAGTGCCAGCAAAGATGCATAATAAGATAGGGGCCGTCTGAGGGAAGACTGCTGGATACTTTCCCGCAATTTTTCACCGATGCGATAGCCAACAGGGAATGTGATGGCTCCGAGGGCAGCCCAGATAAGCGCTTCTGCACCTATAAAGGCCACAAGACCACCGGGGCGGTTGAAGGAAAGCAGATACCGGCACGGCGCTACATGCATACCTATAAAGTAGAAACCTATACCTGTCGCAAAGCCCGATGAGAACCCTGCGCCAATTCGCGCCATGTGACCTCGCTTGAGTTGAGATACCATCAATCGGCTGAATCCGGCAACCGCTATGCCTCCAAGCATGACTGCAAGGCATGAGTTGGCCTTACAGAAGAATGACAGGTGCAGGATTGGTACTGCCAGCTGCCGCATCGATGCAGCAATGGCTGCAATAGCTATCAGCATGAGAGCCTTGCGATAGATGGCAAAGGCAAGAGCCATGAGTCCAATGCCGACAGCTGTAAGTACATCACCTTTGTGTGGTATTCCGGCTGAGCGCATGCCTGCTCCAAGGAGGATCTCAAGCACTCCCCAGATCGAGCCTATGACGACAACTGCTATGAGAATATCAAATGCTTGCTTTCGCTTAAGTCTTTCCACATCCCCCTCCTGCTGATATCTTGACTGTCTGATTGTAGTCAAGCATGCTGGCGTTGTCAATATGAGACTAATGCAGATCTACTCCGCCGGCCTTTTGCTCAAACAGATTGAGAATAGTCCTTGCTACCGGATGCGGATCCATCTCCCCCGTTATATCGAGCCAGAGGATGTCACTTTCTTTTCGGAACCAGGTCATCTGGCGCTTGGCAAAGCGGCGGGTGTTGCGTTTAATGAGTGCGACTGCACGATCGAGAGATAGTTTACCATCAAGGTATTCGAGCATCTCCCTGTAGCCAAGGCTTCTCCTCAAAACCTGACTTCTGCCATATCCTTTTTCGATAAGGGCTTTGACCTCCTCAAGTAGACCCTGGCTCATCATTTCATCTACACGTGTATCGATAAGTGCGTAGAGCTCATGCCGCTGGCGGCTGAGTCCTATTCTCAAGTGGCTTCTGGCGAAGGGCCTGGCAGAGGCTTCGAGTTCGCTCATTGGCTTACCTGTGATTTCATATACCTCGAGTGCCCGAACCAGCCGCACGATGTTGGTTGGTTCGGTTTGAGCTGCCTTGCTCGGGTCGATGGTCTGAAGACGTTTCCAGAGCCATTGTCCTCCCCTGGTCCTTGCCTCTTCCCAGAGACGTTCTCTTAGGGCAGGTTGTGCATTTGGACCATCAAAAATGCCTGCCGTGAGAGCGCGCACATAGAGTCCAGATCCGCCAACTACGAGAGGTAGCTTGTCCCTTGCCAGGATCTCCTCGACTGTCCTTCTTGCGTCGATCTCGAAGCGTTTGCATGTGTAAATCTCATCGGGATTGAGGATGTCTATGAGATGATATCTGATCTCACGACGCATCTCGGCTGTTGGCTTGGCGGTGCCAATGTCCATCATCCGATAAAATAGACGCGAGTCGGCTGAGACAATCTCTCCGTCGGTGAGCCTGGCGAGCTCATGGGCGATTGCAGTCTTGCCAACACCCGTAGGGCCAACCACTATCAGGAAGAAGTTCTTGCCGGTCACCTTCTCATGAACCTTCTTTCAATCTCCTCCCATGACAGTCTTATCATGGTGGGTCTTCCATGAGGGCAGGAAAACGGCATGCGGGATGAGAATAGCTGCTCAAGCAGGGCTCTTATCTCCTCATCAGACATTCTATCACCACCCTTGATAGCTGCCTTGCAGGCGAAGGCCGCCGCAAGCATGTGGTTGACGTCGCTCGTACCCGATCTTATCTCGATCACCTCATCGATCATGTCTCGCAGAATGGTCCTGTGTTGGGATTCCTTCAAATGGGCTGGCACTGCCTCGACGACATAGGTTCGCTTACCGAATTTCCTCAGTTCAAATCCCATTCGCGTTATGCGTTCAAGGTGCTCATCAATCACTTCTTCCTCAACAGGCGTAACCTCGATCTGATGTGGGAAGAGTAGCTTCTGAGCGACAGGTTCACCCCCTTCGAGGTTCCGATAAGCCTCCTCATAGAGCACACGCTCATGAGCAGCATGCTGGTCAATCAGATAGAAGTCCGCTTCGGATTGAGCCAGGATGTACGAGTTCTTTATCTGGGCTATCGGCTGGGCCCTGGTTACCCCGGAGATCTCACCAACATATGCCTTTCGTCTTTCAGCAACAAGAATTGGTTTCTTACCGAGAAGCGGTGGCGGCTGAGTGGGCTTTGGTCTGGGAGTCCTGGCAGGGCCTGGCCTGACCAGTGGGGGAATCATCCTGCGTGATGTCAGGGCACTGGCAACCGCTCGACGAACGAAGTCGGTCACCTCCCTTTCCCTTCTGAATCGTATCTGACGCTTCGTTGGGTGCACGTTGACATCGATTTCTCGAGGGTCGATGTCTATCATCACCACACCAGTTGGATAGCGATTTGCCGGAAGCATTGTGCCATAGGCTGCGCATATTGCTCTCAGGATGGGGCGACTCTCGACCGGCCGGGCATTTATGAAAATAGAAATGAATCCACTTGAGCTTCTTGCATCTTCAGGCCGAGATAGAAAACCATACACCCTGATGCTTTCATCGCCGACGTTCAGGGCAAGTGCGGTCTCAGTAAATCCCTTTCCCAGGATTCCTCCGATGCGCTCCTCAATCGTCTCAACCGGCGGCAGGCTCAGGACTATTCTGCGATCTCGCATCAGCCTCATTCCAATCCAGTAGTGACTGAGGGCGTCAGTTGCCACCACCCGGGTAACATGTCGCATCTCGGTCGCCTTTGTCTTGAGAAACCTT
>JALGWB010000256.1 GCA_025774405.1 bacterium | reverse complement strand
AGTATCAATTGAGAGGGGTATGCCTAGTTCCCGCTGGAGCAATGGAATCGCCCACCTCAAGGCTTGAGCCTCATCGCCGAGAAGGGCAGCTGCGTTGACGTCTATGTAATGGGCACCAGCATCCCGCTGAGCTCTGGCTTCCTTGAGCAAGTAAGCTTCATCCCTCTTTCTTAAAGCCTCAAGCACGACGGGTCTGCTTGAATTGAGCCGCTCACCTATTAGAAGCATCGGCTTCCCCTTTGGCTATCAAGCACGGGGCTCAGATAGCCTTGAGAATCTCGAATACGATTTCATACTTGCCAAGTGGAGTACAGATTTGAAGTCCATGGACCATTGCCTTGACCTGGGCGATTGTTTCTCTTGCAATAGCCATGCCCTCTTTTCTCGCTGCCTCTGATCCCTTCTCCTGTGCCTGTCGCATCCGTGACATTATCTCTGGCGGTATCCTGCCGCCGGGGACCTCGTTGTGCATGAATTCCGCATTTCTCAAACTGACCAGTGGCCAGATGCCGGCAAATATGGGAATCCGGCAGTGTTCGATCCTCTTGATAAAAGTCTCAAGGAGACCCAGGTCGAACACAGGCTGAGTAATGACAAACTCTGCTCCTGCAGCTACCTTCTCTTCGAATCGTTTGATTTCGTAATCCAGGTTGATCGCTCCAGGATTGACACCTACCCCCATCAAGAAAGACGTGGGCATTGAAAGCCTTCTGCCGCCGACGTCGACTCCTCTATTAAGGCATGACACCATCTTGACGAGTCCGATCGAGTCCACATCGAAAACGGCTGTGGCGTCGGGATAGTCACCGGTCTTTGGTGGATCGCCAGTAATGATAAGAAGGTTTCTGATTCCCAGGGCATACATTCCCAAAAGGTCAGACTGCATACCGAGGAGATTCCTATCACGACAGGTGTAGTGAAGTAGCGGTTCAATACCAGCCTCAGTAAGTAGTATCACGGCAAGCGTCATTGAACTCATACGGCTCGTGGCGCGTGGTCCGTCCGGGATATTGACACAATCGACACCGTGTTGCCTGAGCTGTCTGGCTACCTCTATGGCCCGTGACGGATCGGGACCCCGAGGCGGCACAATCTCAACCGATACAACGAAATCGCCATCGGCGATCTTGCGAGCAAGATTGGATTTGTCCCGAAGCTGCACTCTTGTCTCTATCTTCTCAGGCTCAGGTGCGCTTTCTACATGAACAATCCTCGGTTTGGATGGCTGGAGTGCCCTTATCGCCGCTCTCATGGCGCGTATGTGTGCCGGGGTTGTTCCACAGCAACCTCCCACAATCTTTACCCCGTTGAGGATGAACCTCTTGGCAAACTCAGCCATATACTCCGGAGAACACAGATAGAAGTTTCTGCCCTCAACTTCACGTGGCACCCCGGCATTGGGCATTGCTGAGAGTGGAAGTGTCGTCACCTTAGCCATTCTCTCGATGCACTGGAGCATATGAGCCGGTCCAACGCTGCAATTGACCCCAATGACGTTGGCTCCCCACTCTTCGAGCCTTGCTGTGAATACCTCAGGTGAAGTTCCGTAGAGACTGTCGCCATCTTCCTCAATAGTCATCTGGGCAACGATCACGGCATCTGGATCAACGCTTCTTACAGCTTTTATTGCCTGGTGAATCTCGGAGATGTCAGAGAAGGTCTCAAGAATAATGAAATCAGCACCCGCATTCAGCAGTGCTTCGGCCTGGCGGCGGAAAATTTCCATAGCTTCATCTGCGGATGTGTGTCCCCACGGCTCGATTCTGATTCCAAGTGGACCCATCGAACCAGCAACAAGAACGTCATCTCCAGCGACTTGGCGAGCTAGGCGTACACCGGCTGCATTGATCTCTTGCACCTTTGATTCAAGACCGTGGGCGCGAAGCTTGATCCGATTTGCTCCAAAGGTGTTGGTCTCGATGATATCTGCACCTGCCTGGACATACTCCTTGTGAACCTCGAGCACCATCTCAGGATTGCTGAGGGAAATCTCATCAAAACAGCGGTTGAGGTAGGCACCCTTGCTATAGAGCATGGTACCCATTGCTCCATCGCAGAGGAGCACCCGCTGGCTGAGGTCTTCAAGTAACCGCCGGCTGATGGCATACCTCCTTGAGAATCGATAGCGTGCGTTTTCTGTCGGTCTTTGTGAGGAATATATCGGCATGTTGGCAACCATGTCAATTCCAACATGGCGGTCACTTCAAGGTCACGTTACCAATATCGATATCTGGCAGGGGTGAGTGCCGCATAATCATCTATGTCAAATCCAAACACAGTGACAGCCTTGCCGTGACGACCTTCTGTGCCTTCAGAGTTCTGTCCGCTTGGAGTAGCAGTGATGGTTTTCGACAGTGCAAATGAGGCTGTGGAATCAAATGTCACTCTGTGGATGATATCTTTAACCTTCCTTGAGGACCTCAGAGACCAGCATCTGCCATCTTCTGACAATTCCCTCAGCAGTTCTCGATACGGGTTGACATTTACATTGAGTGGAGGTAAGCTAAGATGGGCTGCGGAGTTATCTCTTGCACCCGATGGTTCCCTCAATTGCCCGTTTTACCGGGGAGGGGGTGAAGCCATGACACGCCAAGATAATTCTCTCGCGACCATGAGCCTCATCGGATCGATCCTTGTCATCTTCTTAAGCAGTTCTCTTGCATTATGTGAGCCCCACAGCAAACCACGGCATCTGTTCTCTGGCGGACGATCTCTTGGAAGATTCCTGAGCGCCGACGGCACGTTCGACCTGGACGCTACTGTCGAATCCGGCTATGAAGGACCGATAGACATGAGTGGTTTCGACATATCAATAGATTCACTCACAGGTGAGCCGGTTCTTGCCCTAGGTGAGGTCCCCGAAGGTGAGACTGCCGATGATGATCGCAACTGGCTTTGTTGTTTCACTTTTGCTGGTCCTGAGAGCCGCGTAAAGGCTATGGCTATCCACAACGGCGAGTTCATAGTGGTTGGTGGATTCCAACGTGTAGGCTGTGTCTTCGCCCCGAGAGTAGCCGCCTGGGATGGAGCTCGATGGAAACCGCTGGGCAGTGGGTTCAATGGTTTTGTCTATGCAGTTACTGTCTATGACGGGAAGCTCATTTTTGGCGGCACCTTCACTAGAGCAGGCGACGTGGAGGTCAATCATATTGCTGCATGGGATGGTTACTCCTATAGCCCGCTCGGATCGGGAATCAAGGGAGAGGTTAGGGCACTCAGCGTTTATGAGGGGCAGCTTATTGCTGGTGGTAAGATTTGGGGAGCTGGTGGACACCGTGTCAGAAACATCGCTGCTTGGGATGGGACAGATTGGCACCCACTGGGCTCGGGGGTTAATGCCACGGTTGTCACCCTGACTACACACGACGGGACGCTCATTGCAGGTGGCCATCCAATCAGGCGAGGACGATCTGCACCACTGAGTGCCTGGAACGGCGACTCATGGACACTGCTTGGCAGCTTTGATGATCACATAACTTGTGCCGCGTCCTACGGTGATTTCCTGATAGTCGGTGGGTTGTTCACAAGTGTTGACAGCATTGCAGCTGCGCACATTGCAAAATGGGATGGCAACGAATGGAGTGAGTTTGAGGGTGGAACAGAAGGAGCTG
>JALGWB010000255.1 GCA_025774405.1 bacterium | reverse complement strand
CTGAACTACCCGGTCAACCGCCTTACCTTCTGTCCTGTCGAGAAATATCTTGATCGCCTCAAAGTGATACTTGTCGTTCGGATTCAGCGCAGCCCGGATGATGCCCAACGCTATCGCGTGGCTATATGTGATGTCTTTACCGCCGGGGCCTTTCATCTTCTTCTTGCCCAGCCGATAGAGCCAGTCCGATACCGTCCGTCCGGGCTTCCGCCCTCGGGGGCCTCTCACCTCGCCGGGCTTGATGGGCGGCATTAGATTCTTCAGACTGTTAGGATGCATGCGACGTTTAGCCATCGGCCCTCTTATCGAGATTACATACGATCATTTCCCACTACACTCCACTTTGACCATAGAGGCCGCGTAGAGGGTATGTCAAGCCGGTGGGATGGTTTTTCTTGACTTTTACGGATTCGCGGGATTCACAATGGTGCGGGTGGGTTGGAAAAATCCTTGACTTGTCATGTCGCGCCTGGCCGCACCTGGCCACGCCCGGCCACGCCAAGCCCAGCCTAGTCCGGCCCAGCCTCGTCTTGCCGCGATGTCGTTACAGTATCACAGAAAGATTGTCAAAGTCAACACTGACCGTTTGCCCTCGATAAGGCTTTCGGGTCTGAAGACCGACTCGTCCTCAACACCCTTTTTCCTCATGATCTTCTCTCTGCACTCGGTCGAGCAACATCGTATCTGATGCCGTTCGTCAAACCACGCAGTTTGGGCATGGCATCCCTCGCAGTAGTAAGGGATTGGACTACGGAACATGCGAGGCTCGACGCCTTCCGGCGTGCTCTCGCCGATCCGAGTGTTAGGGTATAGGTCGTCGAACTTCATTGAGCGACTTGCCTGCCTTGCGCTTTTCGTCTGCCCCACTCTGCTATCAGAATGGCGTCAAACTCGCCGTCCTTCGTCTTTCTGAACGAGTGGTAGGGGAATAATCGCCTCGCCGCCTCAAAGGCTTGGAGCTTGCTCTTGCCCTTCTGTGGCGTAAAGAACTCAGCCTGCCACTTTCGGGCGGTTACGATCTGGTGTGGGATTTCGAGAGCCTGGAGCAGCATGAGCCATAGACCATACCCGAAGCCGGTTGTGAAGATGGTGTTGCCACCTTGTAGGACGCCAAGTATCTTCTTGGTTTTCGGGTCTCGCCTTACTGCGGGCATAGGCTGTTGCCGTTCGATGGCTACCAGGTCCATCTTTTTGAGTTCGTGGCCTATGTCTGCCATAGCCGCGAGGTCGTAAGCCTGGTGCCCCTTTTCGCCTGCGATCAGCGGGGTTGGCATGACCTTGAGTATCGCTCCTGTGTCCCTGAGGATTGCGATCGCTCCGTGTTTTCCTGGATCAATCCCTCCGTACATTATCGTGCCTCCTCTATAATTGCGCAAATCACTGCGCATCCAATGAAACTAAATGCCGCTATAAATACAAGACCTAGTATCACCCCAATGACCCATTTGAAGCCTTTTTCAACAGTTTTCATGGTCAGTCCTCCGTCTCGTTAGTTACCCAATCTGGTAAACGTTCTTGCTCTCCTTCGGCTGCATTTTTGAATGATGTGAATGCTCGTTGGAACATCAGCATAAAGGTCCCGGTTGGTCCGTTACGTTGTTTGGCCAGAATACATTGTATCGGAATGTTTGGTTTCTCACTTTTGCTTTTGCTATGCATTTCTGGGTTGTGAAGAAATAGCACTAGGTCTGCATCCTGCTCTA
This sequence comes from bacterium, assembly GCA_025774405.1. Taxonomy (GTDB): domain Bacteria; phylum Arandabacterota; class Arandabacteria; order Arandabacterales; family Arandabacteraceae; genus JALGWB01. The sequence goes on along the minus strand of JALGWB010000255.1, from coordinate 1,911 downwards.
GGGACCCAGTTTCCCGTAAGTCTGATAGTCGCGGTCGGCGATTCTGTTGCTCACTAGCCCTCGTTAGCTGGGAAAACGCCACCAGTGTCACATTCAGTTCGCGTGCGATAGCTTTCAACGATCGGGAGATAGCTGTCATCTCTTGCTGTCTGTTTTCACTTTTTTTGGGATATTCCATCAGTTGGATGTAGTCAACCATAATCAACTGAATCTTGAATTGCGCACAGGCGAGTCGAGCCTTAGCCAGCAGTTCGATAGGCCGGAGTCTTGGCGACTCGTCAATGTAGATCGGCATTTGAGCGAGCTGTTCCTGCGCTTCATGGATAGCGTATCGAGTTTGTGGACTGATCTGGCCAGCTCGCAAGCTCTTCAATGAGATGGGGGTCTGAGCTGCGACTAACCTGTTGCCGAGTTCTGTCTTAGACATTTCGATTGAGAATATCAAGACGCCAGTATTTTGTTGCGCAACATTTCGCGCAATGTCAAGCATTAGTGAAGTCTTACCGACGCTAGGTCTGGCACCCACGATTATTAGCTCGCCTGGATGCAAACCTTGTGTGCGCTTGTCGAGCTCGATAAATCCCGTAGGAATACCAGGCGTCTTCTTTATCCCAGCAGCGATGGCTTCTGCTGACTCGACCGCTTCTAATGTAACGTCAGAGATGGGGCTTAGTTTGCGTTGCACACGTTCAATTGCTACATCAGCCGCTGCACGCTGCAAAATCTCCGATGCTTTTTCGCCAGAAATAGGATCGCCGGAGACTTTGTCGTAAACCATTCCCGAGGCGTCCATCACTTGTCGAACACGGTATCTGTCCTCAACTAGCTGAGCATAGTACCGAATGTTGGTAACAGCGGACACATCCATGGCCAGCTCGGATAGATAGACTTTGCCGTCCGTCCCACCTAGCCAGCCACGCTTCTCCAGCTCCGCTCGCACCAGAATGTAGTCAATTGGAATGCCTTGCTTGAACAGCGACAGCATCACGGTGTAAATACGCTCATGTTTTGGTAGATAGAAAAATCTGGGCTCAAGCGTCTCGACTACCTCAGAAATCCGATCCCCATAGAGTAGAATGCCGCCTAATACGGCACGCTCTGCCTCAAGATCGTGAGGAGCTATCTTGGCTTCTGGCATGTCATTCTTCTCCATATATGTCATGCAGCTTATCACGAGAGTTGTTCTGTAAACAGCTCTTAAGGAAGTTGTTGGTTTCAAATCGAGTATTGGAAACCCTCGTGGCTCGTGCCATCGTTTCAATGAGTGTCTGGTGATCGACTACCGGTACCTCCTGCCACTTATATTTGCCGATCGACTTCCCGTCAGCCAATAGTAGCAGCTCATTGAGTATCGACAGTAGATACGTAGTATCCCTGAGAGTGCCATGCTCAAGGAATGGGCCTCGGTTATGTGGCGTGAGGCAGTGGGCAATATACTCGATGACTACCCGACGTTCTTTTCTCTTGAACTTCTTAATCAGGTTCATTGCCAAGCACTTTGCCTCCGAACCATCGTGTGTACGTACGCCTGGACTAGGTTCTTGAGTAAGAGGAAGTATATCAGGTCCGGATGGTTCCGACAATCTGCGTTTAGCAGATTCGGTCGGGACAATAGATACAGATACATCCGAAGGTACAGCTACATCTACATATACATATACAGGGGGGAGCACGCTCCCCTTTTTGGGGAGCACGCTCCACAATTTGGGGAGAGCATTCTCTAATTCGGGGAATGCCTTCTGCGTCTCTGCTGGCAGCTCATCCCATTTGGGGAGCGGGCACTGTAAATCCCACTTTCGTTTCTTTGGGGTGATCTGATACTTAAGATGCTTAGGGAGCAGCAATATCTCCCCATCCTTGGAGGGATAGCGGTAGGCAAGTCTGAGCTTCGTCGTAATCATGTCGAGCGCC
>JALGWB010000254.1 GCA_025774405.1 bacterium | reverse complement strand
GCGAAGGCCTGGCTCAGCGCATTTGAAAACACAAGCCATGAATCCGAAACCATTTCGTGTGCAAATATCGTATGGGTGTCGCCACCGATGGAACGAAGAGCAATAAAGATTACCCGCAAGCTTTTCCAGATCTTCTTTTTGGCGGCAACCGGAGTTCTTACCACAAGGCTATTGCTGGGCGCAACAACAAGAACCGTAGAATACTATTGCCCAATGGGTGGCATCGTCTCCTTCTATGGACTCATCAAGAAACAGCAATTCATCTGTGCACTGGGGGAGACGAATCTCAGTTTGGCACTGGCACTCCTTGCAGCGGTCATTGTCACCAAGAGAAGCTTTTGCAGCTGGGTATGCCCACTCGGAACGATTGCGGAATCGCTGGCTGGCTTGCGTTTGAGGATCATACCAAAGCGAAAGCTTCGACTCAGCGACAGGGCTGATGCGATGCTTTCGAAATTGAAGTATGTTGTGCTCACCGTTGTACCTCTACTCACCTATCGGGCTGGTGAACTTGTCTTCCGTGCCTATGATCCCTTCTATGTGCTCTTTACAGGGGGCAGGGGACATGACCTCATCGCCGGCTTGAGCCTTGCATTTGCTGCCACGATCTTGCTTTTCACTTTTCTATTTGAGTTTGCATGGTGCCGCTATCTTTGTCCACTCGCAGCAGCAATGGATCCCTTTTCACGATGTGGGATTCTAAAGATAAGGAGAAATGAAGCCGCATGTAATTCTTGCAGCGCCTGTGACGGTGTGTGCCCTCAGAGAATACCTGTATCACGAGTTACAAAGGTCACAAGGGCCGATTGTACAAACTGCCTCGAATGCGTGGCTGAATGTCCTCAAGCAGGTGCACTTGATGTCGGCATCTAGATCCGGAGGATACCGGAGGATACAGGAGGATATAGATTGAGGTGGAAAATCTGGATCATACCAGCAGTCATAATCATAACGACGATTATGGGGCTGCAGGGTGCGCGTTATCTTACCCTGCCTACGCTTACCTTTGTCTATCAACATGATCATGAGGGTGGCACTGCAAAACTTGACCTTATAGTTCATGGCGTGCGTTGCTACGGGACAGCCAATTTTCTCAGGCAACACATAGCAGATGTGCCGGGGATCATCAGTCTGGTTGCCTATGGTGCGAACCATCGGGTCGTGATCGTCTATGACTCAACACTTACAAGTGCCGAAGAGATCAAGCGTGCAATTGAGTCGCCGGTTAAAACCCGGCGCGGCGCTGTGCGCTTTTTCAAGGTTCGATCTCAGGCAGCAACTTCCCAGTCAGGCTGACAATTACATCTCAAGCGATTATCCCCTTTTGAACAAGATCAAAGTCCCTTACGGTATAAGCGCATCTCCCGCAGCGCTTTTCGGGTTGACTTTAAGGATTGGAATGTGATATAATGTGCATCCAGCGGGGGAAACGACTGGTGAGTCCGGGCTACGTAGGAGCAAAATCTCTCTTCCGAAGTACCGTGCTTTTCTGACCTCGCCAGTTTTTAATATACTCGTAGAGTGATCTCATGTGAGATCACAAGAGCGGCGGGCGATGCTTGTTCCTCAGAGGAACAATAGGCTTTCAACCTTTTTCCCTTTAGGAGGTGGATTCTGTATGCGTAGGCGTATAGCATTCGCAGTTGCCCTCCTCGTGGCTGTGGTACTTTTCGCTTCTACGGTGATAGCCTTTGAGCCGAGCGAACAGTTCGCTGTAAGGCGCGTGATCGTGAAGCTACGCGATGACATCACACCAAGCGAGCGTAGCGCAATCATGAGTGACCTGGGGGCAACCAAGGAGAAGAACCTTGGGCTCATCGGAGCTGAGGTCTGGAAGACTACAAAGTACTCTGCACTCTCTGCTGCGCAGAAATACCAGATGCATGACAAGGTCGAGTACATAGAGCCGGACTATCAGGTTCAAGCGCTCGAGGTACCCAATGACCCCATGTTCGATCAACTCTACGGCTTACACAACACAGGACAAACGGGTGGTACACCAGGGGCCGACATCGACGCAGTACGTGCCTGGGACATCTTCACAGGTTCATCAGATGTCATCGTTGTCATAATCGATACTGGTACGGATTACACCCATCCCGATCTCGCCGCCAACATGTGGGTAAATCCAGGTGAGATACCTGATAACGGTATTGATGACGATGGCAATGGTTTTGTGGATGATGTTCACGGCTGGGACTTCTACAACGATGACAACGACCCCATGGATGACAATGGGCACGGAACCCACGTGGCAGGCACGATCGGTGCTGTTGGCAACAATGCTATTGGCGTTGTCGGTGTCAACTGGACTGTCAAGATCATGCCTGTCAAGTTCCTGAGCTCCGGTGGCACGGGCTATACCTCGGACGCCATCCTTTCGATCCAGTATGCGCTCACGATTCCTGGCGTCAAGGTCATGAGCAATAGTTGGGGTGGCGGCGGTTACTCTGAAGCCTTGCGTGACGCAATCCAGCAGGCTTACGATGCGGGTGTGCTGTTTGTGTGTGCAGCAGGCAACAGCAGTGCCAACACCGATGTCTCGCCTCACTATCCGTCATGCTATGACGTTCCCAATGTCGTCTCAGTTGCTGCAACTGACCACAACGATGAATTGGCAAGCTTCAGCAACTGGGGACCAGCAACAGTTGATCTGGGAGCACCTGGAGTTTCAATCCTCAGCACGCTTCCTGGTAGCTCCTACGGCTCCCTCAGTGGAACCTCAATGGCGACTCCGCATGTCTCTGGTGTTGCCGGTCTTATCTGGGGAAGATTCCCTGGCATGACTGTCGATCAAGTTAAGGCACTCATTCTCAATTCGGTCGATCCTGTACCTGACCTTGTCGGAAAGTGTGTTACCGAGGGTAGGCTCAATGCCTTCACCTGCATCGCTGAACCCGATAGTATCCCGCCTGCTGCTGTCACAGATCTGGCAGCATCCAATGCTGCATCGAACACCATGGATCTTTCCTGGACAGCAACTGGCGACGACGGATACACAGGGACAGCAAGCTATTATGATGTGCGCTACTCAACATCGCCCATTGATGAAACCAACTTCTTTGATGCGACCGAAGCAACTGGCGAGCCAGATCCGGGTCCGGCCGGGACATTCGAGACAATGACCGTGACGGGTCTCGATTTCAACACAACCTATTACTTTGCTGTCAAGGTCCTCGATGAATATGGTAACTATTCGGCGATATCCAACCTTGCGACCGGTACAACTCTAGGCATCCCCGATATCGCAGTTGATCCGACATCGATGACCGAGGAACTCATCTCGGGCGGTACCTCATCGCAGACTCTGACCATCTCCAACCTTGGCGAGGGAACACTCGACTTTGAGATACCTCAGCCGACACTGATCTTGGGTTCAAGTGTGATGGGTGAATATGTTGAGATTGGCAAGGGAGAGGAAGATACTCGAACCGGTGATCCAGTGACCGAAGGTCAGGGCGGACCGGATGCAACTGGCTATCGCTGGATCGACAGCGATGAGATCGGTGGTCCAACCTTTGACTGGATTGATATCACAGGAGTCGGAACGCTCATCTCGATGAGTGGGGATGATCAGAACACCGGTCCCTATCCAATCGGTTTCGACTTCGAATT
>JALGWB010000253.1 GCA_025774405.1 bacterium | reverse complement strand
GTTCTCGAAGCCGGAACTGCAAGCGTCACCAATTCCTGGTCGACCATATCCTTCTCTCAAGCCTTCGGTTCGACACCCGCCCTTCTCACATCGGTAGCCTCAGCTAATGACCCAATCGCAGTGGTTACGCGGACTCGCAATCTGGGCACTTCAAGCTTCCAGATAAAGGTGCAGGAAGAGGAAGCCCAGGATCAGACACATGCGGCTGAAACAGTCGGCTGGCTTGCCATTGAGCAGGGGACAGGCACCAATAATGGCTCAGCCTTCGAAGCAGGGAGAACAGCCAATGCTGTTACTCACAATTGGTATGCCATAAACCTATCAGGCTTCTCGGCTGTACCGATCTTCATCTGCCACGATGATACCTATGATGGCGGCAACACCTGTGCTGCGAGATGGCAGAACCTCACCTCCTCATCCGTAGAGGTAAAGATTGAGGAGGAGAAGTCAAAGGATAGCGAGATGAACCATACAAGTGAAGTTGTGAGCTTCATTGCCTGGGCCAGCTCTGGTGACATTGTTGCATCGAGTAGCAAAACAACCAATCTGATCAATGAAAGCAAGCCTCCGATCAGGCTGGACGCACGCACTCCCGGGGCAGTGATGGTCACATCTCCTCACCCTAATCCCACCACTGCCCAGACAGAGCTATCAATTGCCCTTCCGAAACCTGCTCGAGTCGAAGTGACGGTTTATAACCTGGCAGGTCAGAGAGTAAGAGCAATTGTCGCCGACAACCTGCAGGCTGGTATCCATAAAGCTCTATGGGATGGCTCTAGCGATAGTGGTAAGCCTGTCGCCAGCGGCATTTACCTCATCAGAATCAGGGTTGCTGAAGAGGTGATGACAAGGAAAGTAGTCGTAGCAAGATAACTCCCCCTTCCCAGGGGAGAATGGAGGGGCTGTCCAGCGTTTGACCCCTCGGGCAGCCCCTTCGCCTTTTTACCTTCGGCAGTGTGATCTATTTTCCGTGCTCACAGAAAGCATGAGTGAAAGCATGAAGCCCTGGAGCATATGTCGCTGCGGCAGGATTGGGACTAGTCTCTTGCTCTAGCCAGGAGGATGAGTCTCAAGAGGTTGATAACCGAGACAAGCATAGCTGCAACATAGGTCATTGCCGCAGCCTTGAGTACCTTACGTGCCCCATCAAGCTCCTCACCAACAAGGTAACCGCTGGTCTCAAGTGTCCTCAAGGCTCGCCTGCTGGCATCGAACTCAACCGGTAGTGTCACGACACTGAAAGCAACAGCGAAGAAGTACGCAACGATTCCTATGTAGACAAGCGGCTTGAATGAGAAAAGAATTCCACCGATAATAGCAGGAATAAGAAGTTGCGAACCAAGATTGGCAAGCGGAACAAGTGAATGCCTGATAGCCATAGGGGCATAGCCTTCAGCATGCTGGATGGCATGACCTGCCTCATGGGCAGCCACCCCGAGTGCCGCAAGCGAGGTATTACCGTAGACTGGCTCGGAAAGGCGAAGCACTCGCTGGGACGGGTCATAGTGGTCAGTAAGATTGCCGGCAATCGGCTCGACAGGGATATCACCGAGTCCCCGCTCGCTCACTATCAGCTTTGCAACCTGAGCACCGGTAAGGCGTCTTCTCGATGATATGCGTGAATACCTGGCAAAGGTGCTCTGAACATGGTGCTGGGCAAAGAGCCCGAGAACCACAGCCAAGATCAAGAGTGGAAAGGTTGGATCATAGAAGAACAGCATTTCAGGCCTCCACTCCTCGATCACTTATTTAATCTAAAGCCGATTTCCCAGTTTGTCAATCGCCATCACCACAGGTTGCCAGCGGAAACACGGCGAACCTCACCATGGGATCGCCGCTCCACAATGATAGCATTCGCCCTTTGCCCCGTAGAAGGGAAGCGGTTGTCCGCATGACCTGCATTTATACTTCTCCTCGCTCTCAAGCAACCAGGCTTCAGTCTCACCAAGCCTTATCCTTTCAAGATTCTCTCTGAGATCAACACCATTGTCGTTCAGATATGCCCTGGCCAGATCTCCAAATTTCTCACATCCGCCCTCGTACAGGTCGCACTGGTAGCAAAACTCCAGCCCCCTTGCCGTCAGGCACTTAACTATCCTGCAATTATATCCCCAGCACTCGGGTGTAAGGGCGCCACACCCATTACAGCGGACCTTCTCCGGTGGACACTTGAATCCATTGGCGAGTCTCTCAAGCAGAATACCCTGATCCCGCTGAGCCCGATAAATGCCGCAGGCGCCACAGTAAAGTCCACATCTGCCGACCAGTGCTCGATTCATTCAAGCCCTCCTTTCAAGCACGAAGCTCGACTCGAGTGCGAGAAGTCATCTCATCATCTCTGCTAAGCTTGCTCAAGTCTCAAGGTGTTCTATTCGATTTTGGCAAACATGCTTCCCATCGTGCCACAGACAGGGCACTTCTCGGGAGGCTCCTTCTCAGCAGTAAAACCACACACAGGACAGACGAAGTAAGCAAAGTCGCCTCCACCTGACTCAAGATGATCAAGCATCTGCTGATAAAGGCGGCCATGTACCTTCTCCACCTCAAGGGCAAAGCTGAAAGTGCGTTCAGCATCCTTGTGCACCTCCTGCCTGGCTTGTTCAAGCATATGAGGATACATCTCCTTGAACTCGTGGGTTTCTCCAGCTATGGCTTCCTTCAAGTTGGCCTCGGTCGGGCCAATCCCCTTAAGAGCTCTCAGGTGATTGTTGGCATGGATGGCTTCGGCATGGGCAGCCGCTCTGAAGAGCCTCGCTGCCTGTGGATAGCCGTCCTTTTCAGCTTTGTCTGCAAAAGCCAGGTAACGACGATTGGCCTGCGACTCACCCGCAAAAGCCTCTTTAAGATAATCTTGACTTGTTGCCATACTTGTTCCTCTTTCCTGACTGGATTGCTGGCTATTGTCTGATGCTCACTCCCCGGGGTCACCGGACCACTTTTATCAGTTTGTCACCTTTGATATCAATAACACCAATAACAGCAGCATACTTGACACCCTTCTCCTTCAGAAGGTCAAGAAGATCCTGAGCACGAGGACGAGGAACAGCCATCAGCAACCCGCCCGATGTTTGAGCATCATTGAGAACAACCTGCATGACGTTGTCCACATCGCCATAGATCACATGATGTCCAGTATATTCCATGTTATTGAAAGTTCCTCCTGGCACGATGCCACCCGATGCCAACTCAAGGACCTTTGGAAGGAGCTTGACCTGTGATGCATTGATCTCAGCCGAAACACCCGAGGCACATACCATCTCATAAAGGTGTCCAAGGAGTCCAAAACCGGTCACATCAGTACAGGCATCCACACCTACTTCCTGCATTGCCTCAGCTGCACGTCCATTGAGTTCGCCCATGACTTCGATGAGTTGCTGCTCGGTATCACTGTTGAGTAAGCCTCGCTTGAGAGCAGTTGCAAGGATACCAGTTCCGATAGGTTTGGTAAGGATGAGTATGTCACCGGGCTTGGCACCTCTATTCGTCACGATTCGACCGGGGTCTACAATGCCGCTCACAGCAAGCCCGAACTTTGGCTCGGTATCATCAACTGTGTGTCCGCCAATTATCGAAATGCCGGCTTCATCAGCCTTGGCACCTGCACCCTTGAGAATGCTTTGAAGGACTTCAACA
>JALGWB010000252.1 GCA_025774405.1 bacterium | reverse complement strand
GCCTGGTGCTGGCGGCATGTCATAGAGTCCGACCGCCGGAGCCAGGATATCGAAATGGCCGTCCTTCTCACTGGATGGCCTGACCAGGCAGGTCTTGGGCTCCCCTATGAGTCTTCTGAGTTCAATGTCTTTGTGCTGCATCGGGCTTCATCCTATATCTCTGTGAGCGTGTGAAGGTCATGAACCGCCCAGATCCTCGGATTCTTGATCCTACGATAGCCAATTGACTGATAGCACATTTCAACCATTGCCTTTAGATAAGTTCTGAGCTCACCCATGAAGACGACTTCATCAGTATCCATCTGAGACGCGGATTTGACAGGGTCCATGTCGCGGGTAATGCGGTCTTCGACCTCCTCCATTCCTCGCTTTATTCTCTCGTATTCCTCCTTGGTTGTGTAGATTATCTCAAAATTATCATCAAGCTTGGTTCTGAAGGCCCCTATGGCGAGTGTACGTCCTTCCATCACAGCCAATCTTGTTATGGGTGTTGACAGTTGAATCACGGGGTCATAAGGGATACCACTCATAGCGTAGTAGCCGGCTCCAGAGGCTTTACGCAAAAGTACGGTGATCATCGGGACGGTATTTGTCGAATTGGTATAGATGAGATTCGAGCCGTATCCCAGAAGCCCTTCTTTTTCGGCTTCACTTCCAATGTCAAAACCTGAAATGTCCTGCAGCCAGATTATCGGAATCCCATCATCGTTGCATGTGCGAGAAAACTGCGATATTTTGGCAATGCCCTCCCTGTAAAGGATGCCGCCGGGTCGCTTCTGATCCGGATACTCAGGATGCCTTATCAGGAACTGGTTGTTAGCAATTATGCCGACGTAGAGACCGCCGATCTTGGCTATGCCAGTGATCATCTCCTCGCCCTTACCAGGTAGGATTTCCCAGAAAAGGCTGGAGTCAACAAGGCGTGCTATCACCTGACGCATATCATAGGACATCCGGTGGTCGCTTGGAAAGATGCCCTTGAGTTCCCCGGTATCATAAGTGGGCTCGCTGGCGTCACCTCCATAGCGGTAGTATTCAGTTGCTGAGGTTGGCAACATGGCAACATCACGACGAATCAGCTTGATGACCGACTCATCATCAGGTGCCCTGAAATCTGCACAGTTGGAGATGTGGACATGGATATCGGCGCCGCCGATGGTGAGCGAGGTTATGTTCTGGGATTTGCCACCCTTGATGAGGGCGGCTCCAGCTATTACCATGTAGGCTTGCTCAGTCATATAGACTCTATCGCTGATTATAGGCATGTAACCGCCACCGGCGATGCAATCACCGAAAACCGCGGCTATCTGTGGTACCCCACTCGCACTCAGCAGGCTGTTCATCTTGAAAATGTAACCAGCACCTGTTGGCCCTGGAAATGACTTGCTCTGCTCCGGTAGATACAGACCACTGCAATCTACAAGATAGATGACGGGGATGCGAAGTCGGCGGGCTATGTGCTGAGCCCTTTCAATCTTCTCAGGTGTTCTCGGCCACCATGCACCTGAAGCAACGGTATTGTCATTGGCGATAACCATAGTATAGCGATTTTCTATTCGGGTGAAGGCTGTTATCACGCCGGCACCTGGGCTCTTCTTCTTGTTCTTACCTTCACCAAATTCAATCCCGTAGTTGACGAAGGTACCGATGGGAAGGATCTGGGTGCCCGGGTCTTTAAGTATCTCAAGTCTTTCCCAGGTCGTCAGTTTACCCTTCGCATGTACCCGCTTCACGTATTCAGGACCCCAACCTGCTTTGACCTCCTGACGTTTCAGCGAAATCGCCCTTTCAAGCTCATCCATCGCACTGGCATTGGCATCCCATTCCTCAGGCTTCATGAAATTTTCCAGTGATGATCCAATCGGCTGCAAGAGCACTTTAGCCATTTTCTTCACGCTCCCAATCTGACAGGAATTCAGGAATAAACTTTGTGCTATAGGAACCCTCTTGAAAGGCAGAGCTTGAAAGAATCGCTATATGGAGGGGTATGGTTGTCCTTATGCCCTTGATTTTGAAGTTCTCGAGCGCTTTCCTTGTGGTTGCTATGGCTTCGGCTCTTGTTGATGCATGGCCTATCAGCTTGCAGATCAATGAGTCGTAGAAGGGGGGAATGGTGTAGCCGGCCTTTACATGGGTATCGATTCGAACTGAATCGACCACGGGCGGCTTGAAAACTTCAACTGTCCCGGGGTCCGGTTTGAAATCCTGGCGTGGATCCTCAGCATTTATGCGGCATTCAATAGCATGACCTGCTAGCTTGACGTCACCCTGCCTGAGGCTCAGTGGACAATTGGCAGCGATCCGAATCTGCTCCTTGACTATATCAAAACCTGTCACCATCTCGGTAACAGGGTGTTCAACCTGCAGACGGGTGTTCATTTCCATAAAATATAGATTGCCATCTTCATCTCTCAGGAATTCGACTGTGCCAGCATTCACATAGCCAATAGCTGCGATTGCATTGGCAACTCGTCTCCCGAGGTTGTCTCTGGTTGCTTCATCGATTACTGGTGATGGCGACTCTTCAATGAGCTTCTGGTGGCTCCTCTGAATCGAGCACTCGCGTTCACCAAGGTGTATTGCGTTTCCATAGGCATCGGCAAGAATCTGGAATTCGATATGCCTTCCCCTGACAATGTACTTTTCGAGGTAGAGAGCCGGATTACCAAAAGCCTTTTCTGCCTCGAGAGAAGCCTCATTGAAGGCATGATCAAGATCCTTTTCGTCTTCGACGACTCGCATTCCTTTTCCCCCGCCTCCAGCACTTGCCTTGAGCAGCACCGGATAACCGATGCTTGTTGCTGCCCGCCTTGCTTCATCAACCGATCTGACGACACCATCAGAGCCCGGAATGGGATCAAGCCCGAGGGCTTTCATTGTTGCCCGAGCCCTTGCCTTATCGCCCATCAGCCTGATGGCATGCGGTGGAGGCCCGATAAAGGCAATTTTGCTTTGAGCACAAAGACTTGAGAAGAGAGCATTCTCTGCAAGGAAGCCATAGCCCGGGTGCAGTGCTTGACATTCCTTCTGGATAGCAACCTGAAGAATCGCCTCCATGTTAAGATAGCTGTCAGTGCTGCGCGGTCCGCCGATGCAAACGGTCTCATCGGCAGCTTCAAGGTGAGGCGAGGTCTGATCAGCCTCAGAATAGATGGCCACTGTGCGGATGCCAAGATCACGACACGCCCTGATTATCCTTAGTGCGATCTCTCCGCGGTTTGCCACAAGAATTGCTCTGAACATATAGCCTCACCCGGTTTTCGACACTATGTAACCCAGGACTGTCGAGCGACATTCCCGGGTTCTCACACTGAATCTTGCTGGAGTTTACCACGCCCCACCACTCCAAATCAAGGGGTCGGAGCCAAAAATGTGCAGGCGGGCACCACTGGCACTCAATTTGCTTAAGCAGGATCCGTGCCATCGGGCTCAAAATGCACATTTTTGGCTCCGACCCCTTTTGAAGAGGCGCTTGCAATGTGGGGGTGGGTGCGATAGTTTTGTTTTGGATGAGCTGCACTACGAAAGGAGGGATTCACATGTCGGTTATCAAGAACATCGTGCTTTTGGGTTGGGGAGTGGCTAGCCTGACCAGGGAGAAGGTGGAGGAGGCGGTTGAGGATCTCATCAAGCG
>JALGWB010000251.1 GCA_025774405.1 bacterium | reverse complement strand
CAAGTATGCCTTCTTCAAGGCTGGTGACGATCTCCCTGTAGCCGTCTATATCGCTGCCAACCACGGGTTTGCCTGCTGCCATTGCTTCCAGAAGCACAATACCAAAGCTTTCACTCCCGCCTGGGATGGAGCAGAAGATATCTGCCGAATGGTAATAGGCGGCAAGTTGTTCAGGAGGAACCTTACCAGCAAAAAGAATACGCCTTCCAAGCAGTGAACCAGCTTCGGCAAGGCACTGCGGATAGGTTATGCCGCTTCCGACAAGGATCAGACGACACTCAGCCAGTTGGTTGGCGACCTTCTTGAAAGCCCGTATCAAGGTGGGAACCCGTTTGCGGGGATCAAATCTTCCGACATAGAGGAAGTTTACGTGACCATCTTGGAGATGGGGAATACCCTTGTTCTGGTTGAATCTCTTGAAGTCAACGCCGTTTGGTATGGTTAGGTAAGTGCCGGGGAAATAGCGCATGGCAAAGCGTCGGGCAGTCTCTGAGACAGCTATCCTGACACTTAGCCGCTGGGCATATCTTCTGAGTATTCGACCGAATACCTCATAGGCTGGTGAAATGCGAGCTGCCATGTGAAAGGTTCCCACAACTGGCTGCTCAAACTCCCGAGCTGCCATTAAAGCAGCCAGTGGAAGTGTAGGTTCGAGAGGACAGTGAATGTGAATCAGGTCGAAATTCCCTCTTCTCAAGACGGCCTTAACTTTGCCTATCAGCCCAATTCCCACAGTTACGTTGACTATGGCTCCGTTAATTGGGAACGGTACATTGATTCCAAGACGTATAACTGAATCCCTCGGTTCACGGTCAGGTCCAGAGGTGATTATGGTGACTTTGCATCCAAGCCTACGCAAGGCCTGGCTAAGATTATAGACATGCTCAGTTACACCACCAAGCGATGGATAGTACGACTGCGTTATCATTGCGACATTCATGACTGAGCCTTCCAGATCGAACGGAACATACACCACTGATTGTTATACTTCGAAATATATGTTTCAACAATGTCAATGATGCTTTGCGTGATTTCAACTTCGTTGAGATTGTCCGTTGGAATCTCATTGGTGATTCTGACCTCTATTTCGCATCTTGAATGCCTTATTGCAAAGCCGCAGAGCAGCCTCGCCCCGGTCTTCAGGGCAAGTGCCGCTGGACCGCGCGGAATCAGGGCAGGACGTCCGAAAAAGCGGACTTGAGTACCCCCAAAGAATTGATCCCCATCGATGTGCAGAATCACGAGACCCCCATTTTTGAGCACGCGGTATATACGCATGACCGATGTATGAGGAAGCACAACTATGCGTTTGGCCTGCTTGATCTTCTTGATTTGTGGAGAAAGCCAGGATGTGAACTGGGTGCCTGCCACAGTTGTGAATCCATAGCCCATATCTGCCAATATCGCACCGCCAAGCTCCCACGTTCCAAGATGTGCAGTTACCAGAATCACACCATTGCCAGCCGCAAGTGCTGCATCGAGGTGCTGCTTGCCCTTAACGTCTATTTTAAGATTCTTGTCACGAATATAGGGTACCATGAATGTATCAACGACAGCTCTGCCAAAGTTGAGGGTCGTAGCGAGCGCCATTCTCCTTATCTGACAGCTGCTTGGGGGGTCTCCTTGCCTGGAGAGCACAACCCTAAGGTTTTGCTCGAGATTCTGCCTTCTCGATCTCAACAGTGGGAAACTAATCAAAGCGAGCGTCTCACCTATAAGATAGGCGATTCCAACGGGTAATACTCGGGCGAGCAAGGAAAGACAATTATAGGCAATGGTCGAGAGCAGCTTCATATCAGTTCAGTGTATATTGATAACAGTCACCGTTGTCAACCCTTGCACATCTATGCATATAATTGCGTCTTGACACATTGTTTACCAACCAATAGTCTCTTCAGAGGAGGCGCCTGATGGCAAAGGAGAAGATCGTCCGCTGCAAGGTTTCTAAAACCCTGAATGGCAGGAAATACGAGTCCGTCCGCTATATACCTCTGGATGTTTTCAATCTCTGGAAGTTACTGATGACAGCAAAGCATGGCTTCCAGGTCGAAAGTGACTGTACATCGCTTTGGTTTGACATCGATGGAGATCCCAATGTGAAGTATGTGGATAGCAACTACGAGCCTGTAATCAGGCTTAGACTTTGGGTTTATTCAGAGGAAGCGGGTATGTTCCGAGAGATAACAAGATACTTCCCCGCCAGCGAATATGCCCGGATAAAGCCAAACTTTCTTGCTCACTACGATACGTATTTCAAGAGTTCCCAGTTTCCCCCTCGCATAGAGGAGACCCGTGGTGTCTGGTTGAAACGGGTTGACTGATGCGGTTGCAAAATGCGCCTGAAATTGCCCACTGCAATCGGCCTCAGTGCCAGTTTCAATTTGCGAATTGCAATATGAGCCCATCTGCTTAATTGAGAAACACTTAGACTGATCACCTGCCTGCAATCGACTTCCCATTCTGGCATGGATGTTGCTCAAAGTCTCAAACGGAGGAACTCGAAAAATGGCATAGTCACTCTGGGGAGGTTGGGCAGATGGTAGTCTTTAACTACTCCGGCCGGGAAATCAATGCCAAGATAGTCTATTACGGGCCTGGCCTGAGTGGCAAGACTACAAACCTCGAGTACATCTACAGCAAGACAGCACCCCACCTTCGAGGCAAGATGGTCTCAATGAAGACCAAGGTTGACCGCACTCTCTTTTTCGATCTACTGCCGATTGAGGGTGGTGAGATAGCCGGATTCAACGTAAGATTCCTCCTCTACACTGTGCCCGGGCAGGTCTATTACAACGCTACGCGCAAGCTTGTTCTAAAAGGTGCGGATGCGATTGTCTTCGTCGCCGACTCACAAGCTGAGGAATTGGCTGCCAACAGGGAGAGCTTGAGGAATCTCAAAGACAATCTCCGTGAGCACGGCAAATCGCTTGATGATATACCTCTTGTAGTCCAGTACAACAAAAGGGATTTGCCGACTGCACTACCTGTTGATAAGCTCGAGCAGGAGCTCAATCCTACTGGAGCCCCCAGCTTCGAATCAGTTGCGACTACAGGAACTGGCGTATTCGAGACACTTGCCGCTGCTACCAAGCTGGTTATTGCCGAGCTTCGTAAGCAATTGTCTCAATCAGATAGTACATCCGATTTGGGTGGGCAGGAGTTAACCTTCGGTCTGACCGCTGAGTCCGAGAGGACCCCGCTCTCCGTGGGACAGGTGGAATATGACTCCTCCACGATCAAGGACAAGGTTCCGGATGTCCCCTCCCCGGGTGAAGAACCCTCTCCTGTTCCCACAGCCGAGGGCTCATGCCCACCCAATCTTGATAAAACACCAGACGATTCGGAGGTTGAATCGGTCTCTGCTCTGACCGAGGCAATATCTGAGATCGAAACCCGTGCTCCGGTGACATCAGCCTCAGCCGCTGACGGTCAGGATCGAGCGGCAGGCACCAACGCCAAGAGCTGCCAGCAAACATCCCGTGAATCTGAAGACGTTGCCTCTGCCCCGGACGTGACTTTGGAATCCTCACCCACCATCAGGGATGGCAAGCTGCGTATCCCGATAAAGCTATCGGGCGGTGGCAAGCCCGGCCATGTTGTGGTCAACCTCGCCGTGGACGTCGAAATCATAGTCGA
>JALGWB010000250.1 GCA_025774405.1 bacterium | reverse complement strand
GGTCACCACAGCTACTGCGCCCGCTGTTGGTGTCGGCGGTGGCTTGGCACAGCCAGTCAGCAGGAGGCCAGCGACTGTGGCCGCTCCCAGAAGCGCCAAATACCAACGGGGTGAATGAAATCGCATGAATCCATTATCTCTGCAAATGTGCCTCTTGTCAACTCTCCGACACGCCGATCGTGGGGCTGCTGCATTGGAGGGGCGAGGCAATGCCGCCGCCCCAGTACCGAACGAGTTGGCGAGGGGCAGTGGATTTTGCCATCTAGTGAGGGGTGAACAAAAGAGGTGCCCGGCACTTGGCAAGTGCCGGGCACCTGAGCACTCCAACAGGTATGCCTTGATTTGTACTGGTTCAGCGCTGTGGAGTGAGCGACCTGATGCCCTGCGAGCCTTTTGCAGGGTGGTTCACTCCTGGAAATCGGGATAGGTCTGTCGAATTGCCTCAACAAGGTCACGGTGAAAGTCCTTCCACCCCTTCGAGCCGACGTACGAGTTTTTCAACTCGCTGGTCTCCCAACCGTCTGTCCAATTGTCTTTCAGTGCCTGAAGGTATTTGCCAACGATTTCCTTATTAAGGGGGCACTGGCAAGTTTTGAGGATGGATTTTAGAAGCTTGAGAAATGCTGATACGCCTCTATTCGTAAAGATGATGTACTTTTCTGGGTGCTGCCATTCTTCTGTGAAGAGGCCCTTGAGTAGACTAAAATAGAGCCTGAGGGCACGGATGTATGCCTGAGACTCGTTTGGATACTGTTTTCGCAGGAGCCCTCTAGGTCCCAAAAGTCCTCTAAGGTCATACCCAGAGAATCCTTTCAGAGTTATTGTCTGATCGCCAAAGTCGATAAGCCTTATTCTGCGCTTGAAAGGAGTAGTCCTATTGAGTTCCACTACGATCTTAATGGCCATAAGTTCGGTGTCTTGTTGGCATTGTGTCTCATCGTCTGTATATTTGAGATACGCGACAAGATTCGGGTCCACACGCCGTGCCTTGTCATTTATGGCGATGAACACATCCCTCCTTTTCTCATAGGAAAGCTTTGCCATACCTAGAACCACAAGGTTAAAGTTTTCCCTAGTGGCCGGCTCAGTCCCAACAAACCCATAAAGCCTGTGCTGTCCATCTATCAGCTCCAGGGATGCATACTCCATAGGAATGCTCAGCACAACGAGCTCATAGTCTTTTCTTCTTGTGAGGGTAATGGGTTGTCCATTGGCGTCCTTATCGGGTATCTGCATCGGATCCCACCTCACTCTATCGCTGAGATGGACAATGATGTTGGGCGGCAAGAGAGCATCCTCTTCGGTCACGAACTTCCGGATGCCGCTCAATCTATCCCGTCTAAGCACTCGCTGATACGCATCTGCATTCCCCTGAGCTCGGCGCAGAACTGCACATGTCCTCAGCAACTTATCAGGCGTCATTGTAAACAAGAACATCTCCGCCTCGGACTGCGAAAATGGCTGATGGAGTCGCAAAGCCAGGGCGGTGTGAATCGTTCTCTCCTCATCCGTACGTATTCCAAACGAGTGAATGATCTCGTATTTGGCGTACTTGCCTATCGCGTCAACAAGCACCTCGTAGTATCGCAGATCGTCTTCCCCCCAGACCCTCATTCCGCTTCTTTCTGCATATCGTTTGTCTTCTTGTGATACTTCCTTCTCCGTTGAAACAAACAAAACGCTATTCGCTCCTGCAATCTTCTTGAGCGTCTTGTAGTCGTGAACATGCACCGTCAACGATTCTTTCAACCTCCGTTGAGCCTTGTTCCATCCGATGATCTTGACCCCTAAAGCATCGTCATAGGCGAAGAGATCGACTGTGCGCCCTTTTCCTGGTGACAATACGATCTCCTTTTCGGAAGGATTATGGGAGCTGGGCTGGGTCTGAAATCCAGCGGCCTCAAAGAGGGTCCACACCCTCTTGTTGAGATCAGCCCCTTTATCACTCATTACTCATTCTCCTCTCCAATTGACAAGGTGGGGGACTTGGGATCGACTTTGACGGCAATGTCGCTGATAATGGGAGGGAACCTTTGATCGGGAGACACAATCCCCTGTTCATCAGCGAGCATACCTACGCAGTCCTCCACAGACATGCTTTGCGCCCAAGCATAAGTGCGCCCCTTCATGTAGACATATAGATACTGATGCAGGTCCACACCCTCGTTCTCCAACCACTCTGGAGATACAGAATCTACGGGGCATGCTGCTAATACAGGTTCAATGCCATATTTCGACAAAGGAGGTATCTTGCAGAGTGCGCTCGCTTGCGGGAGAAAATACGAGGGTATCTGCAAACGGCGGGGGAAGAGGAAAATGATATTAAGACTATTGGAAACAGGGTCCGGGTTTTGGAGAGCAATTATTGCCTCTATTTGGACAGGACCAAACCTCTTCCTATATAGCCGCACGAGTTCCTTAGGGTATTTTGTTTTCCTCAAAGAATGGATCAGGTTTTTGAATATTTCTTTGCGCTTCCCGGCTCTTCGGGCATGCCCCTGATTCTCCTCGTGGAGAGCACAAATAGCCGGCAAGACTCGGTGCTCAAACATCTTCTTGTAGTCTTCGTTTAGATCTAGGCCGAGGTAGTTTCTGCCCATTACGTAGGCCTGTGCTAACACGGTTCCAGAACCACTAAAGGGATCTAACACCACGTCTCCCTCGTTGGTTGTCAGCAAGATGATTCTCTCAACAAGTTGCGGAGGCAAGGGGTTGAAGTGCCTGACCCAGTTGCTTCCCCAACTGCCCTGGCGTGGTATGGGGATATACCAAGTCCGCGCTGGCGCTTTCCCTTCCGGGCTATATCGTTCTGGGTACCTAACCCACCACTCCTTTAAATTGGTAACCTCCCTTACCCTGTCCAGATGGTAGTTGAATCTTCGGCCTTTCGTATAGAAGGCTATATATTCGAAAATGTTTCTAAGCTTTCCCTGGTGCGACCAGGGCAAAGTCCTATCCTTATTCCAGATAATAATGTCTTGAAGAATCCACCCTACTCGTTCTAGCTTTCTTGCAAGATCAAATGGAAGCAACACAAGCTTTCCCTTGTGCTTGATGGTATCGCTGATGATCCAAAGCGAGCCCTTCTCTTTGGTCACATTGTAGACGCTCCGGAAGACTAGTTCCAAGTCGTTGAGATACTGCTCATAGTCCTGCCCAAAACCTATCTGAGACTCAGTTCCATAATCCTTGAGATCCCAGTAGGGAGGAGAAGTCACGGTGACATCAACAAACTCCTTGCTCGGGAAGAGTCGGGCAATCTCCCTGGCGTCGCGAATATGATACTTGTTGAGCATGTCTTCTACAGACGGTTCCATTTCATTCCTCTCAGCGCATGCACGCCCCAGCATATGTCCGAAGTGGCTTGCTGAGTGCCTTTGCACTACGGACGTGGCTACGCCTACCACAATCTTTCACCAGGCCAGGGTGTTTGTGACACCCTGCCAAGTCCATTATAGGATAGAATGAGGGGAAGGTCAAGCAGCTGGCTGGCCTCTAAATCGCTCCTTCGGCTTGCAATCGCTCGATTTCGGCCTCACCATAGCCCACCTTAGCCAACAGGGCGGCGGTGTGCTCTCCCAGGCCAGGGGCGGGAGCCGGGGACGCAGCCGGTCGGGCCGAAAGCCGGAGCGGCGGCAGCAGG
>JALGWB010000249.1 GCA_025774405.1 bacterium | reverse complement strand
TGCCCGTCTTGCTCAAGAGCAAGGTGGCCATAGGTGATTTTGTTGCACATCTTTGCGGCGCCTATTACGCAGGAGGTGCCTTATGAAGAAGATGAATCTTTTAGCGGGCATTGTGTTGCTGGCATTTGTTTTCGGCTGTGAAACGTGTGACACCTGCTTTGAGTCCTGTTACGATGACCAGCCCCCAGCAGTTCCAACTGGGGTTGGATCGATAACAGGCGACGACTATGTTGTCATCTATTGGAACCCTGTCTATGAAGAGGACCTGGCCGGATACGGCATCTACCGCTCCCGCTATGACGAGGGTCCATATCACCGGATTGGAACTGTGAATCGTGGTGAAGAGACTGTCTTCTATGATGAAGATGTGGTCAACGGAATGACCTATTTCTACGCTGTCGATGCTTTCGATTACAGCGGCAATGAGAGTGCTTTGAGCTACGAGACTGTCGATGATACTCCCCGTCCCGAGGGTTGGGACCTTTATTGGTTTACGAATGAATACGACGCAAGTCAGGCAGGTATCGCCCTCTTGCCCGATCAGGGAGTGGTCGTGGTCTCCGATGGCGATGTCTTGGCTGATTACTATCTGACTGTGGATGGCGAGGGTTTGAAGCGAATAGTGCCATTAGGTGCTAATCAGATACAGGACTATGGCTATACTGAGCATCCTGACGAGGTTGATGAGGCACCGTTGAGCGGGTGGTCGCAAGCAGCGAGTGGGGTCGAGGTGATCTCGGGCCACACCTACATACTGAGAACAGGTGATGGCTATTATGGTAAGGTCAGGGTGGAGACAGTTGGACCTGACTGGATAATAGTCTATTGGGCGCTTCAGATAAAGCGCTGGTCAACAGAGTTGGCGCCTCCTGTGAGGAGGAGCTGACGGTGAGGAGGTGAGTGGGATGAAGCGGTTGACTGCCTTGGCGTTTCTGGTGATGTTGGGGGTTTCCCAGGCTCACGCCTACGTTGTGGGAGAGTCACCATATGTCGAAATCTGGACTGATCGGGGTGACGGAGCGGTCTTTCGTCCCGGGGAATGCGCTGGCATTTTCATTCGTCCTGCCCAGGACTGCTATGTTATCGTCTATGAGATCGATACCGATGGTCATCTCCGACTGCTCTTCCCATCAGACTGCAGCTATGATGGCTTTGTAAGGGCTGGCCGGATCTATCGCATAGGACGAAGCCCGATGGGAAGGTTCTATGTCACAGGACCTTCAGGTGTCGCCTACGTTCATGTCATAGCATCGTATCGGCCATTCAGAAGAGTCTATTGGCATGGCTGCAATGGCTATGATGCCTATGCCTATGACGTCACATGGCGAGGTTTTACCGACTATTGGGGCTGTGCCCTTCCGCCGAGGATCTACGGTGATCCTTACGTTGCTATGGAGTCGATAGATGAGTTCATCTGCCCTGACGGGATTGAGGCAGGAGTTGTCTGGGCGGATTTCACCTATTTCTATGTGGACGCCTGGGTTCCATATCCTCGTTACGTATGCTATGATTGCCACGGCTTCAGTCCTCACATAAGACCGTATGCAAGCGTTTGTCTTGGCTTCACGATAACACTCATTGACTGTGATCCGTGCTGTCATCCCTGGTCATGGTGGTGGTGGTGTTCACCAAGGCGAGTTTATTGCGGACCCCGCTATGTCTGCTACGCGCGCAAGCCATGTCGTAAGTATCCGAGTGTTTACAAATGGAAATCACGCATGGAATCGGTCCGCGCTGCAGATGTGAGAACACGTTACAGAGGTGGCGATAGCGGGAACCTTCGAGCAGTTGGCGGTGTTAAAAAGAAGCGAAAGGTTTTCGATCTGTATTCTCGAAGTGAACCCAGGGGCAAGCCAACCAGAAGCCGTATTGAACGAAGCAAGCCGAAGGGGCATGTCATCAGGACAGATCAATCCAGACCGGATCGCAAGAGGATCAAAAGCCTGGAAAGCCGGAAACCTAAACCCTCAGCTCGAAGGAAACACGCGACCTTGGAACAGACCAGGAAAACAAGCCGCTCGCAGGCGTTGGTCAAGCTGAGTTCACGCAAGGCAAGGAAGAGGTCAATACCCACGGTGCGAACCAAAGCCAAAGGGAAGTCACGAAGCAGAAGGAGGTAACTATTGAGGTAAGACCTTAGAAGGGGATTGGCGCTGCTTCATCCGGACGGGTCTTGCTTGCCCGTCGCAAGCACCGGCTCGGGGTTGCTGAACAGGGGCAGTAACCTCAGAGTCGGTGCAATTTTTTGATCCAGTTTGACTTATGTGAACCAGTATTTCTCGAGTCAGCAACGACATGCTGGAGTGAGTATGCACAAGACTGCAGGTTGAGCTTGACTTTCGGTGTTGTTTCCCGCTAAAATTCAAGTATCACACATCATAGGTGTGCTTCAGTTTGCATAATAGTATTGACAGGCAACGAAGTGAAACAGTTCTTACCGCATTCTTTGGCTTCCCAGCTTGCACAGAGTGCGATTTCATATGCGGAGTCATCAAAGAGATAGCCTCGCCTGTCGTTGTTTTCAAGACTTCTGCGCGCATTCTGCTCGCAAACGTTCTAGGGCAGGATCTGATCAGCAAGCTTCACCGAAGGCGTCGCAAGAAGCCTCCTGCTGCGCTCCCGAGAGGGTTGGATAGCCTAAAGGGAGCCATAGCCTGCTGTCTTAAGCAGGGACGTGTGGACTTGACGGCTCTCCGCCTCGATGACAAGCCAGATAGCTTTGGATCAGTGGCCCTGCTTCCAGGATCGATAGGGGGCAGGAGAGTGTGCTTCGCTATCTTCTTTGAAGAGTGCGAGCGGGACATGGATAGTCGTTTAATCCTGGCAAGGCTTCTCGAAAGCTTTCGCGGCTGTGTCTATGTGTTCGATGAAGCCCTTAGGGGGATTGCCTGCAATCAGGAATTTCTAACTGCGTTCAATCTCAGAGAGGAAGAGGTGATCGGTCTCAGGCTTTCGGAGCGAATCAAATCTGAGCAGGCAAATGTGCTCGAGCGCCAGATACGCTATGGCCTGGAAGCAGGACAGCCTGTCGATCTTGAGGCCTATGCGCTTCCTACCACTCGGCGCGGCATAACCTTTGCCACTGTCAAGGGCTGGCCGATGTACGATGCCCAAGGTCAAAATCGTGGGTGCGTAGCATTGCTCGGTATCGTGCCCAGGGCAGCACTCGAGGTTGACTCTGCGGTCATAGACCTTCTTGCAAGGGTAGCCTTCGAGAAAGGGTTGCCGACAATACTTACTCATTTTGATGGCAATGTCGTTGTCATGAATGAACCCGCACGCCAGCTTGTTGGTAAGGATGGAGCGCATTTGAACATCCTACGAGATCTTGGCTGGCAGGATGTCTCCCAGATAAGCAACCTCTATGAAGAGATTTCAAGGGGTGCTGACTATGCTACCGCCCAGCTAACTGCCCGGTGCCCCGGTGGGAGGCGGCACTTAAGGGTAGCTGCCTATCCCTTAAAGGATTATGGCGACATTGGCACATACGTAGCTCTTCAGATTTGTGATCTTTCTGAGGTTATGGAGATCAAGAATCTGCTTACCTCAACAGCCAAACGCCTAGCTGAAGAGCGCGAAATTCTTTCAAAAGCAATGGCCAATCTTAAGGCTGGCTATGTGGTCGTGGATGAGGATCTGACCATTAAGAGAGT
>JALGWB010000248.1 GCA_025774405.1 bacterium | reverse complement strand
GAGCTAAAAACGTGCAAGTTCATACCATTGCTACTGTTCTCTCTAGGCATCACGTCGTTGACACACCTTGCACCTATTGTTATACGGGCGTTCGCCTATTACAAGAGGAAACTAGGCAGGGGCAGATCGGTGGGTTCCTGTGCATTCGGACCGATTCCATTCAGTGCACGTTTTTGGCTCCGACCCCGGGTGTGTGCGATGTGGGTGGTTGAGTCTATGAGGACATCGACGACCGCCATGTAGCCATCTGACCTCCGGCAGGTTATCCTGCAAACTCAATCTCAATAGTCTTTACATCCCACAGGGGTTCAATCTTCTCCTTGATGTCTTCACGTATTGCATTTGCAAACTGGTGGCTGGATGCCAGATCTACGACAATTCTGACCTTTCCGTCCTTGACTTCAACATCCCTGATGAGGTCCGCCCTGACAACATCAAGTCCTGTCAATGGATTCATGACATGCTTGAGGCGGTGCTTGATCACATCAACAGTTGTTGGTTCCCGTGCCTGGGTAAGCCCATGGCGCTCCTCATAATCCCGGATTGCAGCTCTGAGACCCTCAACCGCCAGGACTGAGCAGTGTGCCTTTATGGGTGGGAGCCCACCGAGGGCATCTGCCGCCTCCTTCCAGGTTATCTTTTTGGCTTCTTCAAGGGTCTTCCCCTTTGCGAGCTCGGTTATTATTGAGCCGGTGGCAATGTTGGAGGCACACCCATAGGATTCAAACTTGATGTCGGTTATCCGTCTGGTTCCCTCATCAACCTTGAGATAAACCGCCACCATGTCACCACAAGCCGGACTTCCTTCGATAGCCTTCCCATCAGGATTTTCAATCTTTCCAACATTTCGAGGATTCCTGAAGTGCTCTAGCACCTTTTCGGTGTAGGGGAACTTCACCATCATCCCCACCTCCTGCTATTTCTCTGGTCCGAGCGGACTTATCTTTCTGAGTTCAGCAACAACCTCTGCGATCGCATCGACGACGGCATCAACATCACCAGGCTCATTGTATCTGCCAAAGGTGAATCTGACTGAGCCATGGGCCCGCTCATGATCCCCACCGATCGCTCTGATGACATGACTTGCCTCGAGTGACCTGCTAAAGCATGCCGACCCAGTGCTCACAGCGAAGCCACGCATGTCAAGATGCAGGGTTATCGACTCACCCTCAACAAGATGGAAAGTGATGTTGGCATTTTGAGGAAGCCGCCTGGTGCGATGCCCATTTAGCGTGGTATTCGGAATCTCTTTGAGCACCCTATCGATCAGATGATCACGCATTGCCATAAGCTTTCTCGTCTCATCTTTGGTAACCAGCCCAACAGCATGTGCGAAGCCTACTGCTCCCGGGATATTCTCAATACCAGCACGTTTATTGAATTCCTGAAAGCCGCCATCAAGCTGCTTGACCAAAGGTGTATCCTTGCGGATATACAGTGCCCCGATTCCCTTTGGACCATGTAGCGTATGGGCAGAGACGGTCACAAGATCCAACCCGATCCTGTCCACATCAAGGTCAAGCCGCATGAAGGTGTGGGTCGCATCGGTATGAAATGGTACACCTTTCTTGCGGCATACTTCGGCAACCGTCGCAATGTCCTGAACCGTTCCAATCTCCTGGTTGGCATGCTGAATGGAAACAAGAACCGTATCCGGACGGATGCTATCTTCCAGCTCATTTAGATCGACGAAGCCCTCACCGTCAACCGGAATGTAAGTAACTTCGAAGCCTTGCCTTTCCAGGGCCTTTGCACTATTGATGACAGGGAAATCCTCGATCGCTGAGACAATCACATGCCTCCCCTTCTTCTCCGCAAGCGCCATTGCAACCCCCTTGACTGCAAGATTGCTTGACTCTGTGCTTCCAGACGTGAACACTACCTCCTCGGGAGCGGCACCGAGCCTGATTGCTATTGTCCTTCTTGCTTCATCTAGCGCTTCCCTCGCTTCAATGCCGATGGAATAGCCAAATTCAGATGTTGCAACAGCGTAGATATCGAGCATATATGGCTTCATCGCGCCAAGCACCCGCTCGTCCATACGCGTGCTGGCAGCATTGTCGAGATAGATCAAGTCCCTTTCCATGGCCTTCCTCCAGGGTATTTCATATGAAAAGGTTTATCTTCGATTGTCTGGCTTCCTCAAGATAGGTCCCAACAGCACCACAATCAGTGATGAGATCTTCTTTCAGGTCTTCGAGCTTTATCCCCATGATCTCCATGGTCATATCGCAAGCGATGATCTTACCACCCAACTCCTTGAAGTCTTGCATTAGACGCTCAAGTGAAGCAACATTGGCTCGCTTCATTCGACGCCGAATCATCCATCTGCCAAGCCCGAACAAGTTCATCCTTGAGAGGCCGCCCTTCTCGAGCTCACCTTTCTTAAGACGTATGAGTCCCCAGAAGGTAAAGAAGAGCGAAGCTTCCATACCCATTGCCAGAGCGCCATTGGCCACTATAAGGGCGCTGTAGAGCTTATCGAGATCACCACTGTGGACAATTATGGTCGCCTTATCAGCCACAAGCCTTCCCCCCTACTTGCGTATTCTTATCCTCCAGACCCCGTCTTGCTCTTCAATGCTGAGCACCTCTAGCCCGAGAGCCTTTGCTGCCATCGGGATTTCCTTCTTGGATGCAGGGTGTGTCCCGGTGACTTCGACTATATCCCCCTGCTGAGCCCGACGAATTGCCTTGCGTGTCTCAATAAGGGGTACTGGGCACGTTTCACTGGTACAATCGACTCTTATGATTGCCATCTCAATTCTCCGTGGCTTGCAAAGGTAGTTTCATCTTCACCTTCTTATCTCCTCTTTAGATGACCTTTCTCAAGGGCAGGTTGGTAACAATCTCCTTAAGCCGAAAGACGCTTCTCTCTCCTCATGCCGGTCTGTCCCTGCCAAAGCCCACGATACGCTATTGGGCACTCCGGTTCAAGCCAGCATTTCCGCCCGGCTACTTGTGATCTGGGGATTGCTGAGGCAAGCATACAGTCGATAGCTACTACCATTTCTCCAATTGAATCCGCTAGGAACGTCGGCTAAGATAGTAGCACGGTCGAAATTGTTCCACTGTCGGGAACTCTGGCGCGTTTACTTTCGCAAGGACGAACTCATGAGATGCTCAAGCAGCAGTTACGCTATATTAGGTTTATTGGCTTTGCTTCTGCTCCTCAGTTGCTCTGAAGAAAAGTCTGTTACTCCTCAGGATACCACTCCACCGGCAATAGTTGCCCACTTCCCGGAATCCGGTGCAACAATGGTTACCCGAAGCGGACCGTAATGGATCGCCTTCAGTGAACCTATGGACGAAGAATCGGTTGAAGAAGCAGTTGGATTGGCGCCTTCGATTGATTTCGCAACTTATTGGAGTGCAGACACCATCTTCATCGCTCCCAACTCACCCCTTCATCCTGCGACTTTATACACCGTGACCGTCGATACAACAGCAAAGGATCTGGCTGATAACAATCTTGCCGACCTCTACACTTTTAGTTTCACAACGACAGCCGAGGAAGATACCATTCCGCCGACCATTGTCAGCACAGTGCCTGAAGATGGTGCAACTAACGTGAGGAGTGGTACACCTGTTCTTATAGTCTTCAGCGAGCCTATGAACAGAGATATGACCGGGGAGGCAATAAGCATCGTAACAGAAACCGGGAAAGACGTCTCCTGGCA
>JALGWB010000247.1 GCA_025774405.1 bacterium | reverse complement strand
ACCAAACCTTCCCGGGTATGTATCTACCAGCCTGAGAAAGGAACCATATACGCATGCTGTCACCAAAGCTCAGTGTATAGCCAAATCCTCGAAGTATGTATTTCCATACTATGCCGTAGATAACGAACAAGACACCCAGCAGAGCAAACGACACAACCACCCTCAAATAGGAAACATCAAACTGGTATGCCCCTATTCCCTTGAGACTGTGGCGCAGATTCCGAGCCATGAAGTACAGAATGATGGCAGCAACACTGACACCAATAATCCTTTTGAGGTTTCTCATCATAACTTAGCCAACTCTGCTCAAGTACTGTCGGGTTATCTTTACGATTCTTTCAGATGCCCTGCCATCACCGTAGGGATTTCGCCTGACAACCATCTTGCGATAAGCCGCTTGAGAGTCAAGCAACCGGCTGCATTCCTCAACGATTGTTCCAGTGTCCGTGCCGACCACCTTAACCGCTCCCGCCTTGACAGCCTCCGGCCTTTCGGTGACATTACGCATCAGCAACACTGGCTTTCCAAGCGAAGGAGCTTCTTCCTGGATCCCCCCCGAGTCAGTGATTATCAGGTAGGAAAGCTTTAGGAGCTTGACGAATTGCCTGTAGTCGAGTGGCTCAACAAGCACGATCCTTTCGACTCCATGCAGGATTGAGTGGACAGGACGTCTGACATTAGGGTTGGGATGAACTGGAAACACCACAACCACATCCCTGTACTTCCTGACTATCTGCCTGATTGCTCGCATCATGCTTACGAAAGGCTTGCCATGGCTTTCACGGCGGTGGGCGGTAACCGCAATTACCCTCATCTCATCAGGATCCAGCGAAGCCAGCTTGCGGTTCGTGAATGGATAGTCCATCGCTGCCACGTGGAGCAGGGCATCTATTACCGGATTCCCGACGACGAACACGTGCTCACGTGGGACACCTTCATGAACGAGTGCCTTGCGGGCGACTTCGGTGGGCGCGAAGTGCAGGTCTGCAATGGCAGTGGTCAGCTTCCGGTTTATCTCCTCGGGAAAAGGGCTGTATTTCTGGTAGGTTCGAAGCCCGGCTTCGACGTGACCAACCGGGATACGCAGATAATAGGCACAGAGACTGCCCATAAATGTACTTGTGGTATCCCCCTGTACCAGAACGATGTCAGGCTCCTCGGTCCTGAGAACCCGCTCGAGCCTTCTGGCAAGCCTTGAGGTAACTTCGAAGAGAGATTGATTCGGTTTCATTATGTCGAGGTCATAATCAGGCTGCAGCTTGAAGACCTCAAGCACGTCGTCGCACATCCGACGATGCTGGGCAGTAAGCACAAGCAAAGGTTTCATGCCTCGGGTCCGCTTCAAGGTCAGAACGATGGGCGCCATTTTTATTGCTTCCGGTCTTGTGCCAACGACGAGCGCAACCTTAAGCATGAGTACTAACCTCCAGGCATCTCTTGTAAAGATCTTCGTGAAGGTCTGCCACTCTTGCGATGCTCCAGTTTGCTTCGACCCGCTTGCGTGCCATTATTCCCATCTCCTTCAACTTTGGAGATCGCATAGCGTCTTCAATCACCTCTGCAATCGCTTCCGGTGATCCTGGTTGAAAAAGCAGCCCGACATTGTCGTCAATGATCTCAGGCAAACCACCGACACGGGACGCAGCCACAACCCGCTCACAGGCCATAGCCTCCAGAGCCGCAATCGAAGTTGCTTCAATGAGTGACGGGATTACAACCAGATTTGCGGATGAGTAAAGCGCAGGCATCTTATCGTTTTCAACTGAACCGAGAAAGACAACTCGCTCGCTAACTCCCATCTCCCCGGCAAGATTCCTGAGATAGCCAGCAAGCGGACCATCACCAGCAACATAAAGCCTCAGACCCGAATCGGCCTTAACAAGCGGCAATGCCCTGATCAGAAATTCAACGCCGTTCTTCTCGACAAGTCTCCGTGGACAGAGGATAACAAACTCCCCAGGCTTGGTCTTCAGTAGTGGCTCGGATGGTCTGAACCTATCGGTGTCGATACCATTTACAATCGGGTATGTCTCGGCATCGGGTAAGAGATCACTAACAACTCGATCTATCTCCTTACTTGTCGAAAGCAGGATGGTGGCCTTTGTGAGTACTATCTTCAGCCCGGACCGCATCACCTTGCGAGAGGCCAACCTCAGGAAGTGAGATGAGTGAACGGTAACTATGAGAGGCTTGCCGAGAAGGCTGGAAGCAATGGTACCACCGAGGGCGAAGGCAAATGTGTGGCAATGGATAAGGTCGAAATGGCGTGCGTTTGCAAGGATTGGTCCGGCTGCGAAGACACTGCTTAGGATCCATCCGGCAAAATGCTTACCGAACGAGAACGTTCTGTAAACTTCAATGCCATCGACCAGCTCCCGCCAGGGTGAACTTTTCTCCGTCTTTGTAGTGATTACGGTAACCTTATGTCCATTGGTCACCAGCTGTTTTGCCAGTGAGTAAACATGACTCTCAATTCCGCCCACCCTTGGAGGGAAATAAATCGTCGGCATCAGAATGCGCAGACCCTCTTTCAAGCCTCAACCTCGCTCGCCAGTAAACTTCAAAACCATGTTGACAGGGGCATCCGTCGCATAGATGACTTTTATTGCCTCAGACATCTCCTTCAGGACAGGAACAAGATACACGCCAGTGCTTCCCCGACCACGGCCAAAGTTGTCCACGACTATGTAATCAGGATGTGTCTCATTCAGATACTTGCGCATAGCCCCATGATCGCGCGTAAAAGGATAGCCAACGGTTCTACGCTCGCTAAAGATGTAGAAGATGAAGGGTTTTCTACACAAAACCACTGAATCCTGAGGTGTGTTGTCCCTAGCCCAGATAGCTGTCTGAAGATAGTTGTACCAGTCCGCCGGATAGCCTTTAGAGCGGTCCATGAAAGACATAAGCGAGATCACATTTGAAAAGACCAAGCCTACCAGTACAAGCAGGACAATCCTTCGGTTGACCTCAAAGTAAGTCAGGATGCGATGTAAGCCCCCAACAAAATAAATAGCGATGAGGGGAGCAATTGGCACCATGAATCTCTCAGTCCGCCATAACTCAGGCCAGACAAGATAAATGCCAAAATATAGAGCCATGTAGAGGATTATGAAACGGGTTCTGCGACGCAATGTAACCAATCCAAAGATGACAATCGCCATTATCAATACTCCAGTGGATCGGGTGACGGTTAGTGGTGACCATTGTCCACCCGCCAGCGTTGGCAGCAGATTGCCAGGTATGAGGAAGGTCACGTAGTCCTTAAGATTGATCCAGGCCCTTGTCATTAAGCCACTTACTGAAACCCTCCCTGCTGAAGGGTCGAGGGGATTAGCCGTCAGCAAGAGTTTCATGTAGCGGCTGCTTTCTCCCGTAAGACTGTGATTTCGCCATGCCCAACCCGCTGTAACCAGTACAAAACAAGCAAGCATCAAGATCGCCTCTAACCTGCGCTTCCTGCTAACCATGAGTACGAAAATGGCAACGACAAGGCTGACACCCACTGTCCTGGTTAGATACGCCCACAAACCGGCTGCGCCAGCGAGCAGCACCATCCGCCGAGTCCTTGCCTTCAACATGAAATAGAGACCCAGCAAACTAAACAACATGTAAGGAATGTCTGAGAGTATCTGGTGTGAATAGTTTACAACCATCCACGATGAGAAAACCAATAGAGTCGCAACCGTTGCCAGCC
>JALGWB010000246.1 GCA_025774405.1 bacterium | reverse complement strand
ACAGAGCGATTGAATTCTTCACCGAGCTCGCCACTGTAAACGACAAGAATCCGGTTTACCGCAATGATCTCGCTACTGCACTTATGCTTGCGGGCAGGAAGGATGAAGCGGTTGAGCAATGGGAGAGCGTCCTTGAGCTGAATCCTGATCCTACGCTTGAAGAGGTTGTGAGACAGAATCTGGAGAAAGCAAGAGCTCAATGAGGGTAACCGCTCTGCAACTACATCGTCCACTCCATATGCCTTATTTTTCTGCTTGAGAGACCGACAAAGACGAGGGTCAAGATCAGAGCTGCCAGAATTGCCAGTGCAATTGTAACCCAGCCCAGGTCTGCGTCGGGTCTGTGCCTCGCCAGCGCTGTTGATGTTATGCTAATCGAGCCAAAAAAGGCGGCCAGTATGACTGTCATGATGACGCGTCCTTTCGTTCTTAGCATTCTCTTCGGAATCTCCCACTCCCAATTGCCATAGCTGACGCCGATGAAGACACCTATGCTTGCACCGGCAGTACCCAAAGCCAGACCAACCAGTATCAGCTTGACCATATCGGATCTCGGAGCCAGGCCTGTGGTGCCGAAGGCTATGCTTATGGCGAAGACTATGGGCAGGAAAAGAAACAGAGCTGCAAGAACTTTGGAGAGTGTCTTCCTCAGAGCTGAAAATGGCGCAGCGAGAAACATCCAGAAGCATTTGCCATCGATCACGGTAGCACTCGAAGCCACATTGAGTGAACCTATGAAGGCAAGCGCAGCGACTGATTGAAGGGCGATCAGCGGTGACCTGGCGAGCCTACCAGAAGGGAAACCGGATAGAAAAGGTATGAGCATGATGATAACGGTGATGCTGACCAGAGGTGCCAGCTGCTGGGGATCTCGAAGGAACATCCGCAATGTCACCCTTGCTGTTGCTCGTTCAAATGCCGGCAGCAAGCGCGTGAAGTAGTCAGGGATCCATCTCTGTCGTGTCAGCCGCGGTTTGGACACAGCAGAGCCTGCGCGTGCCCAGCCGGTAAGATACATACGCCCCGCGAGCAGCACCGAGATCACCAAGAGACCACCAGCCATTGCCATCAAACCAAGGATCGGACGCAGACCTGCAAGGTTGGCCGCTGTTGCTAGATGTGTGAGACTGGATGAAGCCAGCTGGCTTGGTAGCATCCGCACTATTGGGTGATTGAAGTAGGTGTCCATGAAGGCTGAAAGCGTGGTTATCCCTGGGATCTGGTCACCTGCAAGTATGCTGCGGCGTAGAAGCTGCGTCGTCAGCCAGAAACCGATACCCATAAGAGTGCCAACAAATGCCAGGACCTCCTTTACCCTTCTCGGAGCCACGTATCTGGAGATCACGATACCCATGAGGATGCCAATCGAGACAGGTATGCTCAGAAAGATATAGGCAATCGGAATAAGCAGAATGTAATACGTTGGTGGTGCTCCAACAGCTATCCCAAATGCAATCATCAGGGGGATACCAAAGATGACCATGATCAGTGACGACGAGATGAGTGCATCAACATACTTGACTGCAAAAACCTTGACCGTTGAGATCGGAGCACTCATCAAAAGGCTGAGGTCACTCGAAAGGAAAAAGATGTTCATAGTCGCTGCCATGTCAAAGACGAAAGCGATGATCAGCAAAGCATGGAATGCTATGGCCATGAGAAAGGCTGCGAGCATGAAGCCATTGGGCATCACATCTATCACTGAGTTAAATAGAAAATACATTCCCAGGGTGACACCGCCACCGCCAATGAGCATAATCGCACTCAAGGAAACCATACGAGGTATGCGTCTTCTATGCCCCCTGCGGGTGAGGTTGGCAAGAGAGATTCTAAATCTGCATAGAAGGAGCCTGGAGAGCGACATCGTCCGTTTCATGAGCTGAGAAACTTGATTATTTCAAGCTGATCGGGTCCGCCGGTGAGCTCAAGGAAGATATCTTCAAGGCTCATCAAGCCAGC
Source organism: bacterium (assembly GCA_025774405.1). Lineage (GTDB taxonomy): Bacteria > Arandabacterota > Arandabacteria > Arandabacterales > Arandabacteraceae > JALGWB01. The sequence continues at coordinate 1,765 of JALGWB010000246.1, read as the reverse complement.
CCTTGATTTCGATTTAAGCTCTTCAACAGTGCCAACTGCGATCAATTTCCCCCTGTCTATGATGCCAACTCGATCACATACCCTCTCAGCAATCTCCAGAATGTGGGTTGACATGAAAACAGTCTTACCCTTCTCACATAGTGCTCGCAAAACATCCTTCACTACCTTGGCACTTCTCGGGTCAAGTCCGACAGTTGGCTCGTCGAGTACAACAACATCAGGATCGTGAATGAGGGCGGCCATTATCATTGTCTTCTGTTTCATTCCATGAGAATAGGTCTCGATGAGGTTGTCTGCGTTTTCTTTCATATCAAGAAGTTCAAGCAAATCGGTCAGTCTTCTCTCGGCAATCGATGAATCCACTCCATAGAGCTCACCGACGAAGCGCACAAACTCTCTGCCCGTGAGTTTCTTGTAAAGCACAGGGCTATCAGGTACCAGCCCTATCCTCGCCTTGGCCTCGATGGGATCGGTGGTAACATCGTGCCCGCAGACTTCTATCGAGCCAGACGTTGGCAAGAGAAGCCCGCAGATCATCTTGATGGTAGTTGTCTTACCAGCCCCATTTGGTCCAAGGAAGCCGAAAAGCTCACCAGCATTAACATCAAGTGTGAGATTATCAACAGCGACAAGACTGTCATATGCTTTTGACACCTGTTGCAGTCTAAGCATCCTGTCTCCCTCGTACTCTCAGTCTATGGCAGATCCACGCGGAGGTCAAGTGGGCGGACTGAAGAAAATGCGAATTGCCGAGGTTGATGCTCAATGTGCAAGATTGACATTTGTCATACGGAGATTTAGAGTGTTCTAAAGCACGCTGCAAGGAGGCTGGCAAAATGAGGCATGTCTTGGTCTGTATCGGGCTGGCTTTGTTTGTTCTGGGAGGATTTTCATCGCAGGCTTCGGCGGCAGCGCTGGATGACTCGCTGAGTCTTGTCTCACCGAGGGTTCGAGAGATGGCCTTCTGCGCGACGATGAAGGATCGAGCTCCAATAGGTGTGGCGGATACACTTCCAGCTGACATCTCGAGGGTCTTCTGTTTCACCCGGATTGTCGGAGCTGAAGATACAACAAGCGTGACCCATGTCTGGTACTATGGTGACAGGAAAATGGCTGAGGTCGAATTGCCTGTAAGATCATCAAATTGGCGTACCTGGAGCTCAAAGCGAGTGTTGCCCAGCTGGAAGGGTGAGTGGAGGGTCGAGGTAATAGCGGCAGATAGCACAGTTATCCACAAGAAGAGTTTCTTTCTCAAGTAAGGTCTGTGAATAGGAGGCAAGGATGAAATCCCATGTAATGAGGATCGTTGTGCCTTTGGTTGCTGTTGTTGTTGCAACTTCGGTCTGGGGACTTGATGTTAAGGAACGGACACTCGACAACGGGCTGCGGATATATGTTGCTGAGAACCATTCCAGCTCGGTCTTTACAATGCGGGTCTATGTTCTGGCAGGAAGCATCTACGAGGATGAGTATCTGGGCCATGGTATCTCTCATTACTTAGAACATCTTGTCTCGAGCGGAACCACTCACAAGCGTTCCGAGCAAGAGAGTGAACGCATCCTTGAGACTATTGGTGGAGCTCATAATGCATATACGACAAGTGACCATACGTGCTATTTCATTTCAACTTCAGTTGAGTATGCGGATAGCGTGATTGACCTTCTTTCCGATTGGGTTCTGAATTGTGCACTTGATCCCAAGGAGGTTGAGCGTGAGAAGGGTGTTATCACGCGAGAGATTGCAATGGGGATGGATGAGCCATATC
>JALGWB010000245.1 GCA_025774405.1 bacterium | reverse complement strand
CCACTTGCAATCATGGCTGGGGACATAACCACGGTCAGGACCTTTGCGAGTGTCTCCGAATTCGAGGAGAGGCTGCTCAAGCATCAAGCCAGACCGATTGTCCTGCTTCGGAAGATCCCGGGAGGGAAGGTAGCTGAGTCTGTTGCCCCAAAGAATCGAAATATCGGGGTTATGCTCCCTTATACACCACTTCACCACTTGCTGCTCGATGGGTTTGTTGCACTTGTGATGACAAGTGGCAACATCAGCGAGGAGCCCATAGTAATAGACATCGATGATGCCATGAAGCGTCTGAGAGGTATTGCCGACTACTACCTTGATCACAACAGAGAGATTCTCTCAAGATGTGATGATTCAGTCGTCAGGGAGATAGATGGAGAGCTGAGCTTCGTTCGCCGCTCAAGAGGCTGGGTACCACTGCCAATCACAATCGATGAGATACCTAAACCGATATTGGCAACTGGAGCCCATCTGAAGAATACGATTTGCTTGACTCGTGGCAATCAGGTTTTCATCAGTCAGCACATAGGTGATCTGGAAAACCTGCCAGCTCTGCGTTTCTTTGAGCAGACAATCGAGCATTTGAAGAGGATTCTGGAAGTTGAGCCCCAGGTGGTAGCTCATGATCTTCACCCTGACTACCTCTCGACCAGACTTGCTCTTGAGACGAATATGACGCCGGTTGGAGTTCAGCATCATCATGCTCATATAGCCAGCTGTCTTGGTGAGGTGGGTATAGAGGGTCCGGTTATCGGATTTGCCTTTGATGGAACAGGCTATGGCGAAGATGGCACAGTATGGGGTGGAGAGATCCTGATTGCGACTACGTATGATTATCAACGGGTTGGACATCTTGAGCAGGTCGGTCTGCCTGGTGGGGAAGTTGCGATTCGGAATCCCTGGCGAATGGCTCTGGCTCATCTTTTCAATGCGCTGGGGGAGGAGATTGGCGGACTTGATCTTGAGAAAATGCTGGGGCGCTCACATGAGGAAATCCAGATAGTTCAGGAGATGCTTGAACATGGCTTTAACTGCCCAAAGACTTCGAGCTGTGGCAGATTGTTTGATGCTGTTTCGAGTCTTTGTGGTGTATGCAATGAGATCTCATACGAGGGACAGGCTGCCATAGAGCTGGAGATGATGGCTGATGAGTGTGATGAATCCTATCCAGTTAACGTCTTGAGACAGGAATTGCTGGTGATTGAGGCAAAGAGCCTGATCGCTTCAATAGTTGGCGATCTTGAAAAGGGGGTGGCACCGGGTCTTGTAAGCAGGAGGTTTCACAACTGGCTGGCTTCAGCGATTGCTGTTATTGCAGAGCTTCTGCGTGAGAAGACAGGGATATCCACCGCGGCGCTTAGCGGTGGATGCTTCCAGAATGAAATCCTGCTCAAGACTTCATTACGGATGCTGAGGGAGAAAGGTTTTGAGGTTATTATCAACAGATCAGTGCCGGCCAATGATGGCGGTATCTCATTTGGGCAGATTGTTGTTGCTGCTTCGAGGCTGGCTCGTCAATAGGTGGTGCTTATGTGTCTAGCGATTCCGGCTCTAATCATTGAGAAGAAGGACAATTGGGCAAAAGCCGACGTCGGAGGGGTTGTGCGTGAGATAAGTCTCGAACTCATCGATCGCCCGGCCGATGTGGGCGATTATGTTCTACTTCATGCCGGCTTTGCCATCCGCAGACTCGACAAAGAGGATGCCGAGGAGACATTGAGGCTCATGCGAGAGGTCTTTGGATGAGATTCACTGAAGACTTTCGCCGACGTGACCTTGTTGAAACCATTGCAAGCAGGATTGCAGAAAGATGCAAGCGCCAGTGGAGACTCATGGAGTTCTGTGGAACCCATACTGTATCAATCTTTAGATACGGCTTGAAATCGCTGCTTCCAGAAGCGATTCACCTTGTGTCAGGTCCAGGGTGCCCAGTATGCGTTACCAGCAAAAGTGACATCGATCGGATTCTGGCGCTTTGCAGTTTACCGGGTGCAATCGTCGCTACATACGGTGACATGATGAAAGTTCCAGGGTCACACTTCACTCTGACTGAAAGACGTGCCCAGGGCGCGGATGTCCGGATTGTTTACTCAAGCTACGATGCTATCCAGCTGGCCCTCGACAATCCGGATCGCAGGGTTTTCTTTGTGGGTATTGGCTTCGAGACGACTGCACCATCAACAGCAGCTGCTGTCCTTAGGGCCAGGGAGCTTGGCTTGGGTAACTTCAAGGTGCTGAGCCTTCACAAGCTGACGCCACCGGTGATCGTTGAACTTCTTGAAGAAGACTGTGCCGTCGATGGCTTTATCTGCCCTGGACATGTTTGTTCGATAATCGGGGCAAAGCCTCTTGAACCTATCGCAAGGCGATATTCCAAGCCCTGTGTTGTCGCCGGCTTTGAGCCTGGTGATGTTATGCAAGCGATCCTCATGCTGGTCTGCCAGCTTGAGGAGGGCCGAAGTGAAGTCGAGATTGAGTACCTGAGAGGTGTTACCTACGAGGGGAATACCAATGCACTCAAGATGATTGAGAGGGTATTTGACGTAACTGAGGCCGAGTGGCGAGGCATAGGCAAAGTTGACAACACCGGGCTCGTGCTGCGGCAGGAATTTGCTGAGTTTGATGCCTCCCCATTTCTACCCACCCATATCGAGAGCAAGCCTGATCCGGCTGGCTGTAGATGTGGCGATGTTCTCAGAGGTCAGCTATTGCCTACGGAATGTCCACTCTTTGGGAAGGGCTGCAGCCCAGAATCACCAGTTGGGCCCTGCATGGTCTCAAGTGAGGGGTCATGTGCCACCTATTTTCTTTATGCGAGTGTGAAACATGACTGATTTTATTAAGCTTGCTCATGGCAGCGGTGGGGATGCTTCAAAATCGCTAATTGATTTCTTCGTTGAGAACTACCTTGCCAACCCTGTGATAGAGGCTTTGGAGGATTCAGCTGTTCTGATTTTACGGGGTTCCAGGATCGCCTTGACAACTGATTCTTATGTTGTCAGTCCGATCTTCTTCCCCGGCGGGGACATAGGATCACTGGCCGTCAATGGAACAGTCAACGATCTTTCGATGGTTGGAGCACGTCCATGCTTTCTCACACTGAGTCTCATCATTGAGGAGGGGTTTCCCTTCAGCGATCTTAAGCGCATAATGTGTTCGGTCAAGGATGCAGCGCACGAGGCAGGGGTTCAGATTGTTGGGGGAGATACCAAGGTGGTTGAGAAGGGTTCAGCTGATGGCATTTTTGTTAACACTGCGGGCATCGGTATGATCGATGAGGGTATCAACATTTCAGCCTCGGGTGCAAAGCCGGGTGATGTTGTAATCTTGAGTGGGTTCATAGGCGACCATGGTATCGCCGTGCTATCAAGGCGGGAGGGGCTTGGATTCGAAACCGTAGTCGAAAGCGATACTGCCCCCTTGAACAAGCTTGTTCAAGTCATGCTTGAGGTGACAAAGGACATCCATGCAATGCGAGATCCCACGCGTGGAGGTCTTGCAACTGCACTCAATGAAATCGCTTCAAGATCACATGTGGGAATCAGGATTGAGGAAAGCTGTGTTCCCATTCGTGCCGAGGTCTGGCGTGCATGCGAAATGCTGGGACTTGATCCTTTCTATATAGCCAATGAGGGAAAGCTTGTGGCTTTCGTGCCTGAAAGCGATGCCGAACGATTGTTGAAAGCCATGCGTACAAGTCCCCTCGGTAAAGATGCTGCGCTAATTG
>JALGWB010000244.1 GCA_025774405.1 bacterium | reverse complement strand
TCACTTCGCTTACGCCCTCAATGCTCGAGGTGATACGATCATGCCCATCTTCCATGTATCGAAAGATGTTCTCAATGGCTATGATGGCATTCGATATGAGAAGCCCGGCTCCTAAGGCAAGACCAACCAAGGTCATAATGTTGAGTGTATAACCAACAAAGGATATCGGGATAAAGGTTGCAATAATCGAAAGAGTGATGCTCAGCGCAATAACCAGTGTGGGTCTAACACTTCTCAGGAAGACTAGAAGCATGATAACAGCCAGAATTGCCCCAATCAGAGCATCTTTGACTGTGGAGCTTACTACTTGACGTGTCAACCTCGACTGATCGAGCGCTTCGTGGAATTCTATGTCAGGAGGCAAGTTCGGAGCCATCTCTGCAATAGCCCTCTTAACCCGATCAGCAACAGTTACTGTGTTTTCACCCGAGCTCTTGCTCACCATTATCAGAACACTCGACTTGCCATTGGTATAAGATCCAGCTCTTTTTTCCTTGTGAGTGTCATAGACTTCTGCAACATCTTTGAGGTAGACTGGTGTACCCATCCTGTTGCCAACAACAATCGAGCTTATTTCATCCAGGCTCCCAAACTCTCCGAGCGTTCTCACCAAATACTCTGTATAGCCTTCTTTGACATGACCGCCGGAGATGTTGACATTCTCAAACCTGAGTGCACCTACAACCTGTTGCAGGCTGAGTCCGAAGCTTGCAAGCTTTTCTCTCGAGACTCTGACCTGTATCTCCCTTTCCTCTCCCCCCATAACAGTGCACGAAGCAACTCCATCAATCTGTTCAAGCCTGTCCTTTATGTTATCCTCAACAAAGGTCCTCAAATCCCGCGGGCTTCTCTCACTCGTTATCCCATAGGCAAGGACGGGCATCATTGATATGTCAAACTTCATGATCAGCGGTCTCTTCATATCCTGAGGCAGGAAGTCACGAATCATCTCTATGCGCTCACGGATATCCTGGGCTGCAAAGTCCAAATTGGTGCCCCAATTGAATTCGGCCATTATTGCTGCCGTTCCTTCTATCGAAGTTGATGTGATTTTCTTGATGCCCTTGACACTGGCAATCGCGCCCTCAACTGGTTTAGTGATAAGGTTCTCAATGTCCTCCGGAGAAGCTCCTTCATAAGAAAGGATAGTGGAGACCACCGGATAGCTAATGTCTGGCATGAGCTCGATCCCCAGACGCATAAGCGAGATTATCCCAAGGACTACTACAATCAGGATGAGCATCGTCACTGTGACCGGACGTTTGACAGAAAACTCAGGTAATCGCATTTTTTCCTCCCCCTACTTCCCTGACACTACTACACGTGCCCCATCAATAAGTCCGGAGATATGATTGCAAACTATAAGATCCCCAAGCCTCAAGCCATCGATGACTTCGAAGACATCCCTGTCCCTAATACCCAATCTAACCGGTTGCTCAACGAGCCTACCCCCCACAACCTTGAAGGCGACAGCTTTGCCCTCTCTATGCACGACAGCCTTGACAGGAATAACCGGCACATTGTCTTTCTCCCGGAGAATGAGGCCGCAGGTAGCGAACATACCGGGTCTCAGCACCCTGGCGGGATTCGGAATCTCTATTTCGATTTCTCCTTTTCGTGTCATGGCGTCTACAGCGGGGTATATACGAGTCACCCTACCCAAGAAAACTGTATCAGGGAAAGCATCGACCTCGATCGTCGCCTTCATTCCTCCCCTGATCAAGACGAGCTCTCTCTCATTCAGCAGAGCTCTCACCTTGACCGTGTCGAGATCAGCAATTGACATGATGGGCTTCTGTGGCATGGGCTGTGGAGGAAGCACTTCATCACCGATCTCGACAAAGTACCGCGTTATCGTTCCACGAATCGGCGCCTTGACTTCAGCATATGAGAACTTCAGTGCTGGCTCGTCACGATCAAGCAATGCAACAATCTCGTCCTTCTTAACGTCTTCGCCTATCTGGCGAATCTTGGTATGCAGCTTCCCGGGAACAGATGCATAGACGAGGACTTCCTTGGCAGCTCCTATGTCACCGTCGCACTTGAGGCACTCTCTCACTGCCCCTTCATCCACTCTACAAACCTCAACCTCGATCGCATCTGCTGGTTCAGCCGCCTGAGCCGGCTGCTGTTCGTTTGAGCAGCTGATGGAAAGACCTGTGAGACAAAGCAACGTGACCAAACCCAACCTCATCGTGTTCTCCCTCCTAAAGGCTTGAGGCAACCTACAACCCTTACTGAGGCTGATTGTGCTGTGCATAAGTCAAAACCTCCAAGAAAATATGCCCTTGAAAAGCGAGTAGTCAGTTCACAAATTCAGTCGGCCCCTTTGACTCATACCCTCACCTGCCTATCGCTCTTTCGAGTTCCGCCAAAGCGATAACATAATCGAAAAGAGCCTGAGCATACTCTGTCTCTGCTTGAGTCAGTCCAAGGCGGGTATCCGTAACGTCAAGATCAGATGCAAGCCCCTCCTGATATCTTTTCTGGATGATCTCAAGATTCTGCCTTGCTACCTCAACGTTCTCCTGCTGTGCGGCCACTCTTTCGGCAGCCTCCTCCAGGCTCAGCAATGTCTTTTCTATCTCCAGTCTTATACCCATCCGCAATTGCTCCTCAGCCAGTTCAATCTGCTTTAGTTGCGATTGCGCTTGTCTAGCCCTTGCCTTGTCAGAGAAGCCCTTGAAGAAAGGGAAACTCAAATAGAGACCAGCGTTCCAGCTGCCCTTCCAGTCATCGCTGAAGTAGAAAGGTCTGCTGTAATCATAGTTGGCCGCGAATGCAAGAGTTGGCTTTGTCTCAGCCCTTGCCAATCGCAAGAGTTCATCCACGATGCCTCTCCTCAGCGCAAGTTGTCTGAGTTCGGGCCTGTTCTCCAGAGCCTCTTGAAATGCGACTTCTACGGTCGTTCTTATAGGCTCGAAGGAAAGCTCACCCCTGATCTGCCAGTCAGAACTCTCTGGTGCATCTATGAGGTTGTATAGAGCCTTGAGCGCAAGCTTTACCGCATTGGCGGCCTTTATCTCCTGTGTTCTCGCGTTGACAAGCTGAACCTTCACGCGTGAGACGTCCAGTGCTGAGACCTTGCCTTCCTCATAAAGAGCCTGAGCGACTTCATAGTGCCGCTCGATCGCCCGGACGGCTTCTTTTGCAATATCGTGGAATTCACGCGTGAGGAGAACCGAATAGAAGGCTTGCTTAACAGCGAAGGTTATATCAAGTCTTGCTTGTCTGTACTGTTCCTGAGCAAGCTCCCATTCAAGAAGCGCAATGCGGTTCTGGGAACGGATTCGTCCCCATGTGAAAACAGGTTGAGAAACCGAAATGCTGAGTTTGTAATTGTTCTCTTCCCCCATCTTGTAGTGAAAGGTATCGAACCCATAGAACCTTACCAGTGATCCCACACCACCCTCGGGTTCCAACAGCATCGTTGTCATATCAAGTGCTGGCACCTCTGAAAGCCTTGTATATGAAAAGCTAGCACTGCCTGAAGGCAAGTAACTCCCGAATGCCTCCCGTCTTTTCTCGCTTGCCTCATCGATCCTGGCTTTTGCTATTTGGACAGACTGATTCCTTTCTAAGGCAATGGCAATGCAGTCCTCAAGCGAGAGCACTTTTAGTGTATCCGATACGGTAGGCTCCTCAGACCATCCAACAGACGCTGCCATCACCGCAGAAGTCAACAACGTAAGAACCAGAACAATCACAGAAGATCTTCTTCCCATTGTA
>JALGWB010000243.1 GCA_025774405.1 bacterium | reverse complement strand
CCTTGACCACACGCTTGCTATCGGGCTTGCCCAGCTTCGATGAAAGTAAAAGGAGAATCGGCCTTATTCGCTTGCCCCTGGCTGCCAACAAATGTCTGCTTATCTTGGCTACGAGACCTATGTCAGAGGAGAATATCCTCTGGAGTTCCTCCTCGAGCATCTCCAGCTCGCTTCGAACTGGTGCTGTGATTTCATCAACAGTCAGTTTCACTTGCCACCCCTCAATCGAAACTAATATCATTGACCAGGCTCGTCAAATCCTGCCCTGTAAAAGATAACTCGCTATGATCAGTCCAGTGGTCAGCATCTGAGACATCATCGTCATCCCGCTGAGTCTTATCATTGCCTGTCGATTCTCAAGCAGCTTTTTCCCTCTCATGACGTAAGCAACCGGAAAAAGCGGTAAGAACCCAAGTATAGCGAGTTTGGGAAATAAGCCTTTGAAGACGTAGATGCCTATCAAAGCGTATGCGCTAAAAAAAGTCGCTAAATAGAGCAAGAAGCCACGCCTTGCTCCCAGCAGAACAACGAGGGTGCGCTTGCGTGCAACCGTATCCCATTTGATATCAAGGTGTTCATTGATAAGCAGGATGCTTGCAACAAGCAAGCCGGCAGGCAGGCCAATCAACAATGGGAAAACATCCAGACTCGAGGTTTGGGCAACATATGTTCCAGCGACAAGCAGTGGACCGAAGGCCAGCATGACACCAAGTTCGCCGAGACCTCTGTAGCTGAGTTTCACTGGGACGGCTGTATAGAGGACGCCGCATACCAGCCCAGCCATACCCAGCTTAAGGATGATATTACCCGGTATCATGCTGTTAAGTAACAAACCTTGCAGTGTCCCAATTGCGAAGAAGGCAATCGATGTGATCACCACAAGCGACGGTGATACCAACTTCTGCTGGATGACACGACTTCCGCCTGAGAAAGGTGTCGGTTCCGGATTAATGCGATCACATCCAGGGAGACATACCACATCACTTATTGAGAGCAACAATCTCTGAGCATCCAGAATTCCCGTGCGCCAGTAAGCGGCAAAAGCTCCAAGCAAGGCCGGCAATGCCGAAGCCGTCAGGAAAGGCGCTCGTAGAGACGTCACCCACGCCCTCAACTTCGCAGTAGGTCTCTGGTATGCAATCTCAGAACTCATTCGGCAGCTTCTCCATCTCGGCAAGCCTAAAGACCGGGCCGTCGCGGCAGACATACTTGTTGCCGATATTACACCTACCGCATGTGCCAACACCGCATTTCATCTTCATCTCAAGAGTGGTTATCACGTCATTCGGGTCAAATCCGAGCTTGCGAGCAGAAAGGAAAACAAACTTCATCATTACCAGCGGACCACAGGTTACCAGGACAGAATCTGTCGGTGGCGACACCTTCTCAAGAATTTGAGGCACAAGTCCAACCTCACCCTGCCATGCTTCATCTTCACCACCTGGATCAACAGTGGTTGTAAGTTTGATATCATCCCGTGAAGCCCACTTGCGAAGATCCTCTTTATAGACCAGGTCACTCACAGATCGAGCTCCATAGATGATATAAACATCTTTGAACTTGTGGCGCTCGGCAAGTGTCTGCCAGATGAGTGGTCTAAGTGGCGCGATTCCAATTCCACCACCCACAAATACGATGTTTCTTCCAAAGTTCTCTTCAAAAGGAAAGCTGTTACCGTAGGGCCCTCTGAAACCGACTTTGTCGCCAACCTCAAGATCATGGATTGCCGAGGTAACCTTACCAACCTCCTTGACGGTTATTTCAACGAAATCCTTCCACAGAGGCGGCGAAGCCAGGCAGAATACAGCTTCACCCGCGCCAAAGACCGAAATTAGGCAAAACTGACCATGCTTGAAGGTGAAGTTCTGCCTGAAGCCTTCGTCGTCAAGAACGATCCTTAACGATCTTATATCGGGGGTTTCCTGGCGAATATCCTCGATTGTAGCCAATGTTGGTACAAATGTTTCATTGTGCATCGCTAGCCCCCAGATACCAGAGCCTTGAGTATTTCAGTTATGTCCACTCCGTACGGGCAGTAGCGGATGCATCTGCCATCGCCCACGCAAGCAACCTTACCGATATTATCAACCGTGTACTTGAATTTGTGCATCACCCGCTGCCTGTAACGGGCGTATTTACCAACTCTCGGTTGATGAGATGCCATTTTGGTAAAGCTTGAAAACGAGCAGCAGTCCCAGATTCTCAGGCGAACACCACGCGATATACCTGCCTCATCTGCTATGTCAAAGCAATGACAGGTCGGGCACAGATAGTAACATGTGCCACAGCTGACACAATTCTCAGAGATGACCTGCCATTTGGGATCTTCAAAATTGCTATCAAGCCACGCCTTGAGACCATCGGTGCTCACTCTCCTCGAAAGCTCGGGCTCTGGATCCGCCTCAGCATCATCTGGCTCAAGGCCAACATCTGAAGCGAATTGCCTGCCTTTCTCTGAGATCAGTCGAACCAGATAGCCACCTTGCGATGGCAGCAAGATAATGTCACTGCCTGTTGGATCGTGAGGTCCATATCCCATTGACTTGCAGAAGCAGGCTCCATCAACCCTTGAGCATGCAACTGTTAACACGACTGTCTGCCCGCGACGCTTCGCATATCGGCTATCTACAACATCACCAATGAGGATACTATCGAGTATTGAAAGGGCTGCAGCGTCGCATGGGCGACTACCAAAGATAATCGTCGGCAGCGAATCATCGATGCCTGGTTCCACACAGGCTTTTTCAAGATCGAACCTGAGAATAGTTTCGCAACGTGGCAGCATGAAGTCCTTCAGGGTGTTCACAGTCAGGATGTGGTCAAGGTTGATCAGCGATGGATCCTCAATCCTGGCAAGCAGGATAAGGTTATCACGCCTGACAGGGGCTATCACCTGATAACCTTTCGCCTGCCAGCTGCCAATTGCACTCAGGATCTCTTGCAGTTGTTTCATTGCCAACTACTCACTTTATGAAATCGTCAGGATCATCCTCGCAGTAGGATGCGAGAAACGGTTTACCATCGGGTTCATCACCGGCAACGTAATCAAACCGTTCTTTGATAGTCAGAGCCACAAATCTCGTAAGCACATCCACCGGTATATCCACTGGGCAAGCACGCGAGCACTCACCGCAGGCAACGCATCTGCCCGCCAAGTGCATGGTTCGGATAAAATGATACGCAAGGTTACCACTGAGCGTTGGAGCTTTCTCTATCCACTGAGGACGGCTCTTCTCAGTAATGCACTCTTCGCAGTAACATAGGGGGCAAGCCTGACGACAGGCGTAGCACTTGATACATCTCGAAAGCGTGCTGGTCCAAAAGCTCCACCTTTCGGGTAATGACATCTCCATAATTGCTCTTACATCTTCAAAAGGATCACCGTCAATCTGTCTCAATTCCTGGGGGTTGCCGATCACCTCATCAGTTCCTTCAGGAACCTGCACATTGCATCCCCTACATTTGATCAGGATCCCTGACCCGCTGTCACTCTCGATACCATTGCAGACCATGCCAATGAGATAAATGTTTTGCCGTTCGACCTGGTGCTCCTGTATGAGGACGTTAACTGCTCGAAAGTCGCAGCCTTTCACTATGAGCCCTATCCGAGCACCAGCCATAACTTGCTTCAAAGGCTCCCGTACCAGATAGCCAGCAAGATTGAGATTGCAGTGTTCATTCCAGATGAGCTTTTCGGCATTCGCAGGATCACGTACAAAGAGCGGTCTTACTCCGGTGAGACCTCTTCCATAGCCGAGCAGTACCTCAACTGTGCCCCTGTTGAGTAGCTCACGCACGCGCCTGCGAAGCTGTGCCTCTTGCTCATTCTTCACCTGTCACTATCTCCCTTCCAGGACCGAGCACACTGGCAGTCAGAGCCTTGTAAGACCGAAATGGACCCAATGTTGAGATCCTCTCACACACATCATCTACAATCTTTGCCCACTTCTCGCCTTCAGCTGCTGAGCACCATACCACCTCAAAGCGCTCGGGCTCGATCCCCATGAACTCGAGGAGCTGCTTCATCACCAGGAATCGTCTCCTGGCGCTGAGATTGCCACTCACATAGTGGCAGTCCCCGGGATGACATCCCCCTACGATCACAGCATCAGCACCTCGCTCATAGGCTTTCAGTATAAACGCCGCATCGATGCGTCCTGAGCAAGGCACACGAATCACCCTCACATCAGCCCGGTGCTTCAGCCGAATCGTGCCTGCAAGATCAGCCCCGGCGTATGAGCACCAATTGCATAGAAAAGCAATAATTCTTATAGGTCGCTCACCCATTTTCATACCTAACGCTTAACTTTAAATAAATCCGATAACGCATTGATTTCGCTGTAGATCTGCTCTCCACTAAAACCAAACAGATCGAGTGCCTTGGGACGGCAGACCGGAAGACACGCACCGCAGCCTTCGCAAACTCCCGGGTTCACGCGGGCAGCATCTTTCTCCTCCCCGGTCTCAGGGTGTTTCCATTTGATGTGCTCAATTGCTCCATAGGGACATATCTCCTCACACACAAAGCAGCCTGTGCAAACCTCTTCATCCACTCTTGCAACCAGCGGCTCACGAACGAGCTCATCAGATGAAAGCAGCCCGAGAACCTTGCTGGCAGCTGCACTCGCCTGCGCGACTGCGTCTGGTATGTCCTTGGGAGCCTGACACGCACCTGCAAGATAGATTCCAGGTGTATTGGTCT
>JALGWB010000242.1 GCA_025774405.1 bacterium | reverse complement strand
AATCGCCTGGTGCAAGTGTGCCATCGCTTATCACCCTAACAAGCCGACCTGAAACGTCATAAACTGCCAGTCTTGTCTTGGTTGCCGAGGGGATGCTCAGCTTTATGGCTGTCCTGGTTATGAATGGGTTGGGACTGTTCTGACTGAGCGCCAGTGTGTGTGGAGCACTTGTGATGCCTGCCGTTACCGAGTCGATCACGACGATATCGGCATCGAAACGGGGCTCAATCTTGTACTCACCATAGTTGTAGCGATAGCAGCCTGTAATAGCTGCAAGGCTTCCCAGGCCTGGATAGGGGTACCCAGGACCAACTTCAATCGAGAAATCACCGACCTTGCATGTATCTGTACCAACACCGACTGTCCATTCACCATAGGCATCGAAGTAGGTAAACACTTCAACCGAATCGAGGGTTAAAAGTACGCCCTCATAGGATTCGGCTGCGGCAACGCAGGCTGGACAGGTCGTTACGGTTGGCTGAGGGATCCTGACCTGATCAGCATCCTCATTGGCATAGTCTATTGAGACTATCTCGGTCAGCCCATAGTACTCATCCACGACACCTGCTATGACGACACTATCTCCAAGATCAAAGCTGGCTGAAGGATAGTAAATGTAGATCCCATTCCATGGCCCAGGCCCATCCTGCATGAAGAAGGGGCCCCCAAATGACGAGCTCGGACTGGTCACGATACCTCTTACAGTTACCTCGAGACCTTCAAGCGGCGACGCATCATTTGTATCGGGAGCTGTCTGGATGTAGCTTATCGGGGTTATGCCAGCCATGAAGTCGTAAGATTCACAACCATACATGTGGGTGCCACCTGCAGAGGCAATGTCACAGGCTGTTAGGGTCTCGAGCTCGGTTGCAGGCTGAGGATCGGTTATCAGCTTGACCACCTTAGGATTCCCAGGGTTAAGGATTGCCTCATTGATAGTCGTGCCAGTAGCCAGACTGTAGTTGTCGATATTCTCAGCGCTTGCCTCGTCAAGATCACGGTCGAAGACGGCGTTGATCGTCGTATCAGAAGTAGCGTAGGCCAGCAGCAGATGGGGTCCAGGCTCCGGCCCCATGAAAATTAAATCGTCATAGTCTCGAGGCCACAGTCTATAGTTGCCCCACTCTTCTGCATACACACCGCGGATGAAAGCGAGGGTGTCACCACTGTCTGGAGGCGATAGCGTAGGATCAAAGAGCTTATCATCAATTCTGAGACTGTCGCCCAGGCCGATGCCAGGATGATCATGATATTCAACAACGGTCCATTCTGCGTAACCACCGATGTCAACCACCTGAACAGTATCGACGCAGATGAGAACACCTTCCCACTTTTCGGCGAATGACGCGTCATAAGGACTGTAGCCAAGGTCACCACAGCTCAGGAGCGTGCATGGTGGCGCACCATAGTCTTTCTGAATGATCTCAACGTGCCCATCGCTACCCATCGTGATCTCCGAGTGATTGTTGTATTCGTCGTACGTACCCCAAACCCTCACGAGATCACCCACTTCAATCCCAACCCCACCGATGGTGTCAGGTCGAACTTCCCAAGTGTAGTAAAGAATACCGCTATACGGTCCACCACCTCTTTCCTGGATGTTAAAGCCGAAGGTGTTAGGCTTAAGGTCAACTGCAGTGACAATCACACTGTCAACAAAGACAGGGGTGTTTATGGGATACACACCCTGCTGGATGAGATAGACAGTTGTGGTGTCGGTGGCAAAAACCGAGGTTGCCAGGAACCCAAGTACAGAAACAAATGCTACTGCATAAAGTATTCGGCTCAATGCTCTCCCCCCTTTGCGCACAAAGCAATCCAAAATCTCGTCAAAAACGCACGCTGTGCCCGCGGGCACAGCTCTGCGCTTCTCCACTGTCTGACAAAATCATTATACCACAGATCGTACCCCAATTCAATCTAAATAGACTGTGGTGATTCATTATCTTTTGTTTACTAATTGTGTTGAAAAAGAGGCATTCATGTGCAAGCCTATTGCGTTGGGAGATGCCATTGGCGGGTATTCGTAGTGCATGGCGAATTCTAAGGGAAAGTGTAAGGCGCTATGCTGCCCATAATTGCATGGCACTGAGCGCATCCATAAGCTTCTATGCGATGTTTTCCTTCTTCCCCTTGCTCCTTCTAACGCTTTCAATAGTGGCGACAATCGGTGGCTCATCAGATCTTGTAACCTCACGTATGGCCAGTGTGATAACAAGCCTTACCCCGGTGGGTGCCAACATAGTCATCGGCTGGGTGGAATCGATAAGCCAAACCAAGCCTCTTGCATGGGGTATTGGTATCATCGGTCTCATATGGGGTGCAAGGCATGTCTTCCACACGCTTGCCTTGAGTGCTTCAATCATCTGGGAGCGCAGAGGGCTCATCGACGTCCTTCGCAGGCAGGTCATATCGCTTGTCCTGGTTGGCTTTGCAGCCCTTATGCTTCTGGTCTCGATATTGCTTCCAAGCACGATTGAGAGGATTGCAGGCCAGGTAGGTTTCTCAATTGGACGGGCTGTGACTGCAGGTCTCCTGGTCGTTCCTTATCTGCTGTCCTTCCTCACTTTCTCGATGATCTATCTCTTGACTACACCAGGTCAGATCTCACGCAAGCGTGTCGTTGCCGGAGCTGCAATTGTGTCGCTTACATGGGAGATTGCCAAGAACGCTTTCTTGACCTACATCCATATGACCAATGTCGCCAGTGTCTATGGCTCGATCGGGGGCATGATCGTGCTCATGGCATGGATCTATTGTTCATCTGCAATTGTGCTCTGGGGCATGGAATTGGTTGCTGCGACAGTTGGAACTCAAAAACACCAGAGCCATCTCAAGAGGAGTAAGGGTGTCCTGATCATATCTTGACTTCGGGCCTATGAGCCACACGGGCTCGCTCGAGCCGTCCAGCCACAGCCATTGCAAGCGGAACAAGCCCCAGAAGCAATACAGCTGCCAATGAACCTGATCGGAGTGTCCAGAGCGCGCTTCCAGTGATGCCGCCAGCCACCCATCTTGCAAACTTGAACAGGTAGATGCTTGCGAGGGCGAATGCAAAAAACCCGGAGTAAACTCCGAGCACAGTTGCCAACCATGCCCTCCTGGTTGACTTCGATTGCCCTGCTCGAAGCAGAATCCACATGGCATCAAAAGCAAAACCTTCAAGCGCAATTGCCACAAAGTGGCATATATAGAGCCTGGGGACCAGGCATCTGAGTCCACCTGCAATGAGCGCTATGACTATTGAACTCCCGAATCGGTCGTGAAGCAGACGAGCGATTACGAGGATCATCATGCCGAGGGCTGCCAGCGAAGCCCCACGCATAGGAATATGATAACGATAAAAAATATCACCAATGAATATCTCACTGAGGCCCCAAAGCACGCCGGCTGCAATAACAACGACCACTTTAGCCCTTCTTCCCATGTATGCCATCCTCCTGCTATCTGGTGTCAGTTTAACATGAGCTCAATGACTCTGCAAAAGACGTTTTGGTTATTGTCGTAGCTATTGCTTCGGCTGATAGGGAAAGTAAGAAGTGCTGTCTTGCCACTCCCGTAAGTATTCATGATGCCGACATAGTAGGTCACATCTTGTTCAGGCACCGCTGTACCAGGCGGAATGGAGAAAAGTGGTGTGGCAGTGTCCTTCACCTTCATGCACTCGGCCCCCATGAAGAGCCCGTTGACTTTAACATCATCAAGACCGAGTTCGCTGTTACCGTAGATAACCCAGCGCTTGCAG
>JALGWB010000241.1 GCA_025774405.1 bacterium | reverse complement strand
CAAGTGGGTCTTGTCGCAAAGGCAATCACTTGAAGACTACTTCATGGCTCAGGTGAGTGATATTGGCGGAACTGCATCTGAGCAAGACCAGCAAAAGGATGTCCCCGGGAAGGTGAGTGTCTCGTGAGGACAAAGGTAATTGCCTTTGCAAGGAATACATACAAGGAAGGCGTGCGTGACAGGCTATTCGTGATGGTCGGGGTTTTTGGCCTGATTGCACTGGTTAGCAGTTTCATTGTGGGACCATTGTCCCTGGGTGAGCAGGTTCGTATCACTCAGGATATAGGACTTGCGGCTATATCGATTCTTTGCTTTGCAGTTGCAGTATTGGTAGGCACAGGAATCGTCTACAGAGAAATCGAGCGCAGGACGATCTACACAATTGTCGCTAAACCTGTCAGAGGATGGCACTTTATCTTTGGCAAATTCCTCGGACTCAACGCCATTGTCAGCGTGCTCGTCATCCTTATGGCAGCGGTTCTACTTGGTGTCAATACCATTGTAAGCAGATCCTTTGAGCCACAGCTTCTCATTGCTGTTCTATTGACGTGGTTCGAACTTGTGCTCCTCACTTCACTTTCGATTCTTATGTCCACGATTTGTTCGCCCATTCTCGGTGCGATTCTCACTTTTCTGTTCTATTTCATAGGGCATACGACCGCGGATCTCAAGGAGCTTGCAGCAAGATTCGGCTCGCCGATGATGAAGATGGTTACCTCTGCACTTTACTATATCCTTCCCAATCTTGAATACCTCAATGTAAGAGCCAAGGTTATTCATGATGTAGCTATCGAACCTTCATATATTGCTTTTGCAGCCGCATACGCCCTGCTGTATACAATTGGCTTTCTTATCCTGGCGGTGATTTTCATAAACAGGAAGGAACACAAGTGAAGCACAGAATACTGACAGGGATCATTCTGACTGTGATTGGTGGCGGAGTCTATCTCACGGGGCATCACCTCGACTATCTGCGGTATTCAGGTGACATCACCGAGGAGCTCATGTACTTCCCTTCAGGCAGGATGTTGCAACTTGTGAGTCCGGGCTTCGAAACTGCAATGAGTGATCTCCTGTGGCTTCGAGGCATACAGTATTACGGGCAGCATAGACGGAGTGATCGAGAATATCTCCTTGCTGAGCACATATTCTCAACGATTACCGACTTTGATCCACTTTTCATCGGCGCCTACCGCTTTGGTGCCTTTGTCTTAGCTCAGGATGCTGGCCGGCCTATGGCTGGAATTGAGCTGCTGCGTAAGGGAATCAGGAATAATCATGAAAGGTGGGAACTGCCCTTCGACCTCGGGTTCTTGTACTTCGTGATTCTCAAGGATCATGCTAAGGCAGCTCATTATTTCAAGTTCGCATCGACATTTCCGAATGCTCCGGATATCACAAAGCGATTCACAGCATTTGCCTATCGTAAAGCCGGCAAGGAGGAGATAGCCCTATCCCTCTGGCAGCAGATCTATCAGTCGAGCGAAAACAAGGTGATGAAGGAGACCGCTCTCAATGCGATCAGAAATATCACATTGGAGAAAACCGCAAATCAGCTGACCCAGCTTGCGACGCGCTTTCATGACGAGTACGGTAGATATCCTGAAGGTCTCGACGAACTGGTTAGGGCTGGTTTTATCAATTCGTTACCCAGGGATCCTTTCGGCGGAGACTATTACTTTGATAGGGATCTTACAAAAGTCTTAAGCAAAACAAGGGTTGAGACCGAAGCTCAACGTGCCGCTGAGTTTCTCGGGCGACGCATCAAGACCTATCATGCGCGCTACGGTCGGTATCCTGATAGTCTTGGAGTGCTTGTTGAGGAAGGGCTCATAGCAAATGTGCCTTCGCCCGAGGGTGTCACTTTACTGTACGATCCGGCTACCGGGATGATTAGCGAGCGTTTCTCATGGGAATCCAATCAATGAGACAATCATTCTGGAGACTTTTCAGGCGGCTGGCAAAGCCGCTCAATTCGAGAGTTGGGAAGGTAGCTCCGAGCCAGCGAAGATGCATGACTTACAGCGAAATCAAGACGGTGGACAGCATCGTCAGCACATTTCAGCGCTTGACCGACAATCTTTGGCATGAAGGTGCTGCTTTCGCAGGTTGTGATGGATATCCCGATAGGGTCACCCAATATGCTCTTTTGAGCCAGGCGATAATCGAATCGATAAGCACCGGTATCCTGATAATCGAAAAAACCAAAGTGATTGGACTTATCAACTCCGCAGGTAGACGGATCCTCCGACTTGGTGATAGGGAAATCGCCGGGCTGGCGCTCAAGGATGTTCTCGAAGATCATGGTGAGCTTGAGAGATCAGTCGATGCTGTTTTGAGGACGGGGTGCTGTCAGAGTCGCAGAGAGATGAATGTCAAGACTGACGATGGTAAACGTATCAGGCTTGGTGCAAGTCTATCACCCATCAAAGGCAGTAAGGGTCAAGTCGAGGCAGTGATTCTTGTGTTCACTCAACTGGATGGAGATCGCCTCCTCAGTTCACAACGTCGGAATGACATCGAGGGATGGCGACAGATAGACAATGGCTGATGTGGAAAATGGGTGAGAAGCCAGAGCATTTTATAGCTTCAGTTGGCTGAGGGCCATGCCGAAAACAAATCAGGCTAGAAAACGGCAGTGTTTGAAGGGGGCAAGGGTGGCAGGAGAGTCGAGTAGTCTACATTTTGCAACGGAACGTTTGCATTATGGAACGTCTGGAGTGGGGCGAGAGCTAGCCATGTTACCAAGTCCCAAACCTATAAGCCTTTCTAATAGACCAATAATTGGGCGATCCGGGCGTTCAGGCATGATAGTTGCAGATACGCTGTTGATGTGTGCGCGTCACGGGCGTCTGGCTAAAACCCACGAAGAGGTGTGAAAATGCCTTTGATCAGCAAGAAACAGAGGACCACGGTTGGGCTTGATATTGGGAGCTACTCCATCAAGGTCGTGGAGATGAGGCACTCAAATGGTACCCATGAGATCACTAACGTGGGTATCAAGAAACTGCTGCCAGGTGCGATCGTTGATGGTGAACCCATGGACCGTGATGCTGTGATAAGCGCAATCAGAGAGGTTTTCGATGAGACTGGGATCCTCAACAGGGCAGTTGTCAGTGCAATATGTGGAAGATCTGTAATTGTCAAGAAGGTCCGCCTCGATGAGATGGACGAGGACCTTGCCAGGGAGGTTATGACGGTGGAGGCGGAGCAATATGTACCTTTTGAAAGAGAAGAGCTCTCAGTTGACTTCGAGATTCTGCGTCGGGGTCTTCCCGAGAACACGATGGAAGTGCTGCTGGTGGCAGCGAAGAAGGATAAGGTGATTTCCCACGTCGAGTTGCTCAAAGATGCTGACCTGATCCCTGCTGTCATCGATGTTGATGCCTTTGCCGTTCAGAATGCTTTCGAGCTCAATTACGAATATGAAAAGGATAAGGTCTATGCATTGATCGACATCGGGCTCAGCGCAACCAATATAGGTATAGTCAGGAATGGCCTTCCGCTGTTCAACAGAGACATACAGTTCGGTGGACAAACATTTGTAGAGGGAATGCAACGAAGGCTTGGGATAACTTCTGAGGAAGCCCGATCGGCTCTCGAAGGTGTACCGGGCAGCAAACCAGATGAGGTCCTAAAGGCGATTGAAAATGTTGGTGAGGATCTCTGTACGGCAATTGAGCGTTCCTTTTCGTACCTGAGATCATCAGGGGAAGCTGAGACGGTTGACAGAATCTACCTGAGCG
>JALGWB010000240.1 GCA_025774405.1 bacterium | reverse complement strand
CCAACAGACATCTTGAGGAGGCAACGATATTTGCCAGGGAAATGGCAGCTCAAGCACGAGCTGCTAATGCGGCCAAGAGCGAGTTTCTCGCCATGATGAGTCATGAAATTCGCACCCCCCTCAATGGCATACTTGGCTTCTCGCAACTTCTGCTTGACGATCCTACCTTGCGGGGAGAGCAGCGTGATTTCGTAAACACTATCTATAGCAGCGGCACAGCCCTGCTGGGCATAATCAATGACATTCTCGATTTCTCCAAGATAGAAGCCGGAAAGATGGAGCTGGAATCAATTGACTTCGACCTTGTTAGTGTCGTTGAGAGTGTTGGTGATGTCCTCGGAGCTAAAGCATCCGAGAAGGGTCTCGAACTTATGTGCTATGTCGATCCGGAGGTTCCGACTCGGCTGAGAGGAGATCCTGGAAGGTTGCGGCAGATGCTTCTCAACCTCGCAGGGAATGCGGTCAAGTTCACCGAAGAGGGGGAAGTCATAGTAAGAGCCCGCCTGGTTCAGGAAACCACCAATACAGCAACCATCCGCTTTGAGGTCAAGGATACCGGCATAGGTATTCCTAAGGATCGCCTATCGATCATCTTCGATCGTTTCACACAGATCGATACAACAACAACCCGCCGATATGGTGGTACAGGTCTGGGACTTGCTATCGTCAAGCGCTTCGTGGAGATGATGGGTGGGCAGATTGGTGTCGAAAGCCAGGTTGGCAAAGGCAGTACTTTCCACTTCACAATTGAGTTTCCGGTTGAGCAGGGTAGAATTGATCCCCTGGCCTCTGTGGATGTAGACGTTGCCGGTATGAGAGTGCTGATAGTCGATGACAACTCGACCACCAGACGCTTGCTTGTAGAGATGGCAAATAGTTGGGGTATGAACCCAGATGCAGTCGACAATGGGCATAGTGCCCTCGAGTTTCTTAAGGCTGCTGCGCAAGAGGGCAACCCTTATCGTCTTGCCATAATTGATTCGCGTATGCCAGGGATGGATGGATTCGGGCTTGTCGAGCGTCTTAAAAAGCAGCCTGAGATCCCGATGCCAACAACCATCATGCTGACTTCGGCTGGAAGAGTTGGAGACGGTGCAAGATGTCGCCAGCTTGGCATTTCAGGCTACCTGATGAAGCCAATCAAAAAGGGAGATCTCTGGGAGGCTATCAGGCTGGCCCTCGGAACCAAGGCGGAAGATGGCAAGTCGAGCACCCTCATAACCCAGCACCTGCTGAGGGAGAAACGGAGGCGGTTGAGAATCCTGGTGGCCGAGGATAGCCCTGTCAATATGAAGCTCGTCGTTCGGTTGCTTGAGAAGCGGGGACATACTGTTATCCAGGCCGCGAATGGTCAGGAGGCTTTGACAGCCTATGAGCGTTATCCGGTGGATGTCATTCTGATGGATGTGCAGATGCCTGAGATGGATGGTTTTGAGGCAACCGAGGCGATCAGGGTCAAGGAGCGGGCAACCGGTCGCCACACACCGATCATTGCAATGACTGCGCATGCGATGAAGGGTGACCGCGAGCGTTGCCTGCATGCCGGAATGGACGCCTATGTCGCGAAGCCAATAAGGGCTGGTGAGCTCTTTGAAACCATTGAGTCAGTTGCAAAGATAAGCCGCAAGAATGCACTCGATCCAAATGAGGTTGCTAGTAGCGGGGAGCCAGTTATGGATTGGTCAGCTGCTATCAAACATCTCGAGGGTGATGTGGAGCTCCTCAAGGAAATGGCGGATGTGTTTCTTGAGCAGAGCGAGACACTCATGGAGAAGATGCGAAAGGCGATGGAACAGGGAGATGCAACTACGCTTGAACGTGCAGCCCACACCCTCAAAGGCTCCGTTAGTAACTTTGCGGCCAGAAGGGCCTTTGAGGCTGCACAACGGCTCGAAAGACTCGGCAGAAAACGGGACTTTAGCAAGGTTGCGGAGGCTTATGATGAGCTTGAGCAGGAGCTGGAACGACTGAAGCCCGCACTTGTTGCTCTCGGGAGGGAATCCAAATGAAGGTTCTAATCGCAGAAGACGATCGAGTAGCCAGAAGGCTGCTCGAGAGGAAGCTTGCCTCATGGGGCTATGAGGTCGTCAGTTGCAGCAACGGGGCTGAGGCATGGCAGGTACTCCATGGTGATGATGCACCCAGTCTTGCAATCCTGAACTGGATGATGCCGGGGATGGATGGGGTTGAGGTGTGCAGGGAGCTCCGAAAGCAATCTCGCCCAAAGTACGTATATATAATCCTGCTGACAGCTCGTGATCGTAAAAAGGACATCGTTGAGGGAATTGAAGCTGGAGCAGACGACTATGTGACCAAACCATTCAATCCCCATGAGCTCAAGGTGAGGTTAAGGGCAGGCAGACGGATTCTTGAAATGCAAACTGAACTGATGCAGCGGGAGAAGCTTCGTGGTGTGCTTGAGATGGCCGGTGCGACATGTCACGAATTCAATCAGCCGATGCAGGTGATTTCAGGCTACTGCGAGCTCATCCTGAGGGAAGTTGCGCCAGGTAGCCTTATACACAAGCAGGTCTCAAGAATACTTGATGCTGTAAGAAGCATGATAAGAGTGACACGCAAACTTCAGTCGATAACCAAGTACGAAACCCGTGAGTATATTCAGGGTTCGACCATAATTGATATTGACAAGGCGAGCGGGATGGTCGCAACCACCCTCGAAGAGATCGGAATCGGGCAAGGACAAAAGTCTTCCACTTAGGAGACCTTGCCTACTTTGCCTTCCTCCTTTTGACTGCGATGAGCCTCAGTATGAAAGCCACCGTAGCTACAGTTATGGCCAAACCAATCCAGAGGAGTGCCTTATATGAAGGATCATTCCTCGCTATGAGAGAAGGGATGGTGAGATCCACAACCTTTTTGGCATGTATACGCTCAAGCCTGGGCACTGACCAAAGATACGAATGATCTACAAAGCCCAAACTCATAAGACCTGTCAAGCCGGCAACTATTACCTTGAAGCGGAGGCTATGGCTGAGCTTTTCGACCAGCCTGTCGAGGCGGATGGCCGCAAGAATTGTAAGCAAAAGCAGAGGGATTATGATGAAGCGGGTTGCAACCCTTTCAGCCTTGAGCACCGGCAAAGGTATCCGTGTTACGAAGGCATGGATGTAGCTTATCGAAAAGATCGACATCAGAAACATTGGCAAATCCAGTGTGGGGAAACGACAATCTTCAAGGTCTCTTCGCCTGGAAAACCGCATACCAATTCCAAATACGATTATGAGAATTAATCCTATGAGCCCAATATAAACATCATATTCCCACCATCCAGTTGTGCCCCAAACCCTGAGCCTCAAGGGAGTCTGCTCTCTTATCGTTATCAGGGCATCGATTAGATCCCGGATTGTTGGATAAGACCAAATGAATTTCTCCTTTCTTCCGATCAGGGCAAAGCCGGCTGGAATGAGTCTGAAGGCGCCAGCGAGAAGGCTCAGGACGATTGCCTCGGTGGTTGATCTCAGGAGTCGCCAGTTGAATATGAGTACGAAGATCAGAAAGGTCAGACACCAGATGAAGATGTGAAAGGCCCCCTGCAGCAAGATAGCAAGCATCACAAGGGCAATCTTAGCGGGAGCAGTTCTCGATGCGGTCTCATTAACTAGTTTCAGGAGCAATAGAAAATAGAAGGGCAGCAGGAAATACCCGATCCACATCGAGTGACCAACCCCGATGTGGGCAATCAGATGACCATTGAAGTTGAAGATCAGGAAGAGCAGCGTAACGGC
>JALGWB010000239.1 GCA_025774405.1 bacterium | reverse complement strand
ATCAGGGATTCGTCGGTTTATGCTATCGAGTCCATTCTTCACGTGATGGGGAACTTGCTGGCCTGGGCTCATGGATTGAAGCCAACCGGCCTGCAAGCACGTTGCAGGTCACGCCTAATCCCAGTCTGGGAAGCACTGAAATATATTTCGAGGTATCTTCTCCCGGGCTTGTAAGGGTTGCAATCTATGATGTTCTCGGGCGTCTGGTGTGGGTGAGGACTGAACGCTGTGTTCAACCGGGAAAGTACCATGTGACCTGGGATCTAAAAACAAACTTTGGTGAGTGTGTGTCCCCAGGCATCTATCTCGTTCGGATAGGCGGGCCTGGTCATGGGTGGAGTCACAAGGTTGTGATCCTCAGGTGAAAGGGTGACGAGGCCCTTAACGGCTCAAGCATCACACTTTTCGACTTTGAGACACAATCTCGAGGGACTTAAGTCAGCGTGACCGCTGGTTGACCCGTTGCACGCCCAGATGCGAACCTCGGGGATGATGCAATAGTCCGGCACGATTGCCGGCGTCCGATGCAGAGCGATTCACCTGATAATCTCTCTATCGGGTTTTGATGAATACGGGGTTCTGCATGGATGCGATCTTTTCCTCAAAGGTTAGATCTGCAGGTTACAGGTTAGGCTGCCGAATGTGCATGAGCTTGTACTTGTAATGACAGCCTTGTCTCTTCCCATTCCCAGACTTCCTGGTGATTTGGTTTGACAGAAGGGTTGGTCTTGGATTAGTCTAGATAGCGATATGAAGATCGTTGAGATGGGAAAGAACATGGCTGGTGCTCAATGTCAAGGAGTTGAGATATATCCGCGAGAGGCCCTGCCTGGCATCCCAGTTGCAGCTCATCCATGTGAGACCTGCAAGTGTTGCTTGTGCCTCAGGGCGTGCATGAAGTGTAGCGAGAATTGTCGTCCAGCAGAGGATAGCTATATCCAAGTCATCGCGTGTCCGGATTTTGAAGATATACAATCGGCTCCCAAGATCAGATACCTTTACCGAAACACCTACACGTGTGTTTACAAGCTCCACTTACCCAATAGTCGGTAGAGGGCCTGCCGTATGTCACAGAAGCGTGAGGAGAGACTTACTGTCAGAATTCTACGACTTCCGAAAGCAAAGGATTTGTCACTGCCGCAACCAGCAAGCCCGGGTGCATCGGGTTTCGATCTGATAGCCTGTATCGACGAAGAGATGACGATCGACCCGGGCCAGTGGAAGCTGGTGCCAACAGGCATAGCTCTCGAGATTCCCTACGGCTATGAAGCTCAGGTGAGACCTCGCTCGGGGCTGGCCCTCAGGTTTGGGGTTACAACCCTCAATACTCCCGGCACAATTGACTCTGATTATCGGGGTGAGATCGGAGTTATCTTGATCAACCATGGTGGCAAACCTTTCAAAATAAAGCGTGGCGACAGAATAGGTCAGCTCATCTTTGCCAGGGTTTTCAGGGTTGAGTTCGAAGAAGTTGACAGCCTTAACCGAAGTAAACGGGGTGTCGGCGGATTCGGCCATACCGGCTTGTGAGCGATGACTCGCATTCTGACATATCACAAGATCAGTTCCGATTTTGAATTCGGTATTACCACCGTTAGACCCGAAACCTTCAAAAGGCACATTCGATTGTTCCATGAGCTTGGCCTCAAGAGTCTGGCTGCCACCCGAGTCGTTGAGGGCGAGAACAGCAATGTCATCTCGAT
Source organism: bacterium (assembly GCA_025774405.1). Taxonomy (GTDB): domain Bacteria; phylum Arandabacterota; class Arandabacteria; order Arandabacterales; family Arandabacteraceae; genus JALGWB01. Next base: position 2,050 of record JALGWB010000239.1, on the reverse strand, counting down.
CACCTTCGATGATGGCTACACGTCTGTCTATGAAGTTGCGGTTCCTGCGATGATAGAGGTTGGTTTCACAGGAACGATCTTCCCTGTTGTCGGAGCAATTGGAAGCAGCAATCGATGGGATATCAGGCTATCACTGCAGCAGCTTCATCATATGGGATGGAGAGAGTTGCGTCACCTCGCGGAGATTGGTTTTGAGATTGGTTCGCATTCCATGACCCACAGTGATCTGACTCGTCTTGGGATCGAGGAGCTCAGATGGGAGCTGAGGGTGTCGAAGGCTTTGCTTGAAGACAGAATTGGGAAGCACGTATGCGCTATTTCCTATCCGTTTGGCAAATGCTCAGAGCGTGTTGTCGAGGAAGCACTCAATGCGGGCTATAGATATGGCTTCCTCAGCTTCGCTAACAATGCACCTGACATGATGAAACATGGGAGGCTGTCGGTGTATTCAATTGATACAATCAGATCTCTAAGACGGAAACTTGGCATTGAACGAGGTCAGAGGCTTGAGGAACTCAAGTGCAAGATGATTTCTTTGCTTTCTCGGGGGACTCCCCTTGTCAAAGGGAGAATGAAACTTGCCCCGTAGGAGATGGCCATCTAGACTGCTTGATTTCATCTTCCTGATAAGACCTGCACTGCTTTGGGCGTCCACTGCGTTCTTCTTTGCAGGGGTGATATCAGGTCTTGATTGCTCCACAGTGGTCCAGCCTTCGAGAGCGATCCTTGAGATGATGCCAAACCTTGTGCTCTTTCTATTGATTACAGCTTCGGCCTTTGTCATCAACCAGGTATTTGACGTGAGGAGCGATGCCCTGAATCGCAAGGCTTTCATCATACCGAGAGGACTGGTTGCGAAGCATGAGGCACTTGCCGTGGGGGCATTGCTTTCAGGTTTGGCCCTGATCATAAGCCTCAAGCGAGCATCCCTCGAGAGGTATTTGGGCTGGACAGGCATAGCGCTTGGGATTGCATACTCACTACCGCCGATCAGGCTTAAGGCCAGGGCCGTAGGTGATCTCATTGCCAATGTGGCCGGCTTTGGAGTGATAGGCTTTGTTCTCGGGAAATTGAGTCAAGGCTCCAGCGGCGGTTTCGCCATGCTCGCTGCGATTCCCTATGGTCTGGCAATGGCTGCCATATTTCTCAATACATGCATTGCTGATGAGGAAGGAGATCGCGCTGTTGGCGACAGAACAACGTGTGTCGTGTTTGGAAGGCGGGCTGTGAGCAAGCTCGCTCTCATCATGCTGGCCAGCTCAGGTCTCATGGCCGCAGTGGGAGGCGAAGTGCTCTTGTGGTTGGGTGCAATTGGGTCAATGCCAGGTTTCGTGGCACTGGCATTTGAACCAACGAGGAGGACCTCGATAGTCGCCAACCGCATTGCCGCTGGGCTGCTGGTTATTCTGATCAGTATCAGGATTCCACTCTATGGCTTCCTGGCAATTTGCATCTATCTTGTTTCACGCTGGTATTACAGAAGGCGTTTCGGTCTCGACTATCCTTCATTGAGCGGTCCCGACAGCTATGGCGAGAGCAAGTACGTCTGAGTAGTTTCTGAATACCTATAGGTAAAGGGCTCTCCCTTGAGATTGCGGATCTGCTCGGGTCTGACCAGACCGGTCTCGACGAGGTTGTCGAGGCTATAAGGATACCTGCCATTGCTCATGCGATAGGCTTCAAGGGCAAACTTCAGATTGTCCAGCTCGCGTATTTCGACGAATGTGGCAATTGTTTCGCTCAGGCCCTTCATGATCGACTGGGATTCACCCGGACCCAGACCGAATCTGATCAGCAGAGCTATGGCAAGCGGGGCAACCAGCGCCAGCCATAACCTTAGCTGCGCAAACCTCAACGGCACTGTGGACAATTCAGTCTCGCGCTCAGCAATTGCTATTATCCCGAGTGCGAACAGGCGCTCGAGCGAATCGAGGGTTTCAACCTCTTCAGACTCGCTTAATTCGACTATCTCATCAATGCTTCTATCCCCATCCACAAGGGCAAGTATCTTTCGATCATCATCCTCTAGCGGCAATTCCTGCACATTCGG
>JALGWB010000238.1 GCA_025774405.1 bacterium | reverse complement strand
ATCTATCAGGAATTCCCGACAAGCCCTGGTGAGTGTTATTCGCTCTCAGCCAAGTCACGTCATTGGAGCGGCGATCCGATGATGGGAGCAGGCGCACCAGATTTTAACTGGGTTGTCCAGAAGATAGTCTGGTTCGATGTTAACCACACTGAAATAGGTGGCGTCGAATCCACCATTCTCGATGGCACCTTCCCAACCGATGTGTGGTTTGACAATGCTCCCACCGTTGGCACAGCTCCTGATGGCGCAGTGACAGTGGGAGCTTATATTCTTTACATTCAGCCTGCAAGCGATGGTGGTGCAGCTCACATCGATATGGTCGATTTTGAATACCTTGGTCCATCGGCTACTGAGCCGACGACCTGGGGTGGAATCAAGCAGCTCTACAGGTAGTTTGGTAAGGCTCAACTGATAGCTCAAAGCAGGCACCTGGACTACTGAAAGTCAGGACAGAGCAGAGGGCAGCGAGAGCGGCTTGCCCTCTGCATGGAATTAGACAAAGCTGGTGAGGAGGTTTGGAAATGAAATCTGTCCTTTTAGTGCTCGTGAGCTTAGTCCTGGTTGCCGTATTGGGAATAGCCTCTGGATCGCTGGCTCAGATAAACCTGCTGGCGAATCCTGGCTTTGAGGCAGGCGGTGGCTCCTACGATGGGTGGTTTACCTTCGGAAGTGGACCATACATATCCACTGCTGAAACCGATGGCATAATGCGAAGCGGGGTTGCGGCTGCCAAGATCTTTGGCGAGTTCACAGGTTGTCCGGATCCCCATGGCCTTAATGTGGGTGGCTTCGGTCAGGCATTTACACCAACCATAGGCAAGCTTTATGAATTCAGCGGCTATTCTTACATCTCGAGTTCAGATCCTATCCCTGGAACGGATACATGTAACCGCAATCGCTGCATTGCCAAGATAGTTTTCTGGGATGCTGATTCAGCAGGATATGAAATCTCAGCAAACGAGATTGTAATCGGCGACGGCAACATGCCCCAGGATGAGTGGGTTTACTTCTCAATCTCAGCACCTGCACCTCCTGGAGCAAAGCGTGTTGAGGCGCTGATTCTCTTCCTGCAGCCGGGTTGTGACTCAGGCTCGGTCTTTATCGATGACCTCACCTTCTACGAGCTCCCGATAATTTCTGAACCTAACATTCTTGTCAATCCGAGCTTCGACGGAGATCTCTCTGGCTGGAACATCTTCGGTAACGTTTATTACGATGCTCGCTACTGGGCTGTGAGGACTCCGCCGGGTGCTGCCAAGATGTTCTCTACCTTCGTTCCCGGCTACGATTCTGGCATGTATCAGCGATTCCCGGCTAAACCCGATACGAGCTATAAGCTTGAAGTCTATACCCTCAATACGTGCTGGGAGACGCCGCTTACACCAGGTAATGACAACTTCGTCCTTGCTGAGATTGCCTTCAGGGATTCAGCTGATACGGTCTTTGCAACTGCTGAAACCGTTGTGGCAGATAGTAGCTCGCCGCTTGGAACCTGGACAAAGCATTCTTTGATAGCCACCGCTCCAGCTGGAACTGAATCGCTCGATGTATATCTGCTCTTCATTTCACCTTCCCAGATCGGTGGTGCAATATGGGTTGATGACGTCCTCTTCAGACCCCTGCCGCCAGCAGGTGTGAAGGATGGCCATAACTGCCTGGTGCGGCTACATCAGAACTCGCCCAACCCCTTCAATTCGGCAACCAGGATAAGGTTTGATGTCGCTGAGCCGTCGCGAGTTGTGGTAAATGTCTATGACGTAAGGGGCAAGCTTGTTAAGACTCTTGTTGATAGCTACCTGAGCGAGGGCAGACATGAGCTTACCTGGGATGCAACCGATGCCAAGGGCCATGCTGTCACAGACGGCATCTACTTCTACCAGCTCGTGACCAAGCACGCAGTTCAAACCAAGAAGATGGTATTGATTCAGTAGTCAGGCGAAAGCCCAATTGCCCGTGCGAGTCCCGTGAGACTCGCACAGGCATATCTACATCACTATGTTGCTTTCTAGCTTTCGGGATACGGACCGGATGACGTCTTTCCACCGCCTGTGCCGAAGCCTTGAATGCCAATATCGCAGGTTTCTCAGCACGATAATGCCAATTACACCAACCTCAAAGCACATCACCTGTAAAGAGCCTTTATTAGACTCCAGGTTTGTGACCCTATTGAATTGCCAGTCCTTCTCAAACGGAAATTGCAATCGATCTCAATGAGAAGAGTAGAATCAGTCTTACCACGTTGGGGGAATCCTCCCGTCGGACATACGATGGCACAGGTATACTCCTCATAACCCTCTGCATAGGCGTGCATTGCCACCATCGGACAAGGTAGCTGTATGGAGCAGCAATGTGACATGTCTGACATGATGGGCACAAGATAGGTGCCGCCGTACCAACCTGAGCTATCTGTGACAAACGGGCAGACCCACAAGTACAGGCCACATGAATGTATCGGGTCCCAAGAATCCACGATTGTGACCTCGGGATCGCAAGTAACTGTAGCGCCTGCTATCCCAACATGTGTCGATTCATCTACTACGCGGCCCTCGAACCTGAACTCGATCACACAAGTTGTATCTGAAGGCAAGATTCTAAATGCGTCACCAGTGGCGGCAAGACCGGGCTCAGCGCACGCAAGCCAAAGCACAACAAATCCTGACAGCACTGCTAGGGCTGAACAACTTCCCTGATTCCGCATAGGGCGACAACCACCTCCTCGCAGCTATGGACCTCTGTCATCTTAGCAACGTGTCCATCGAAGCGCAATCATTATCTGACATCAGATCCTCAAACACAGAGACCCCATCTCGGCTAGCCATTAGAACTCGTTGCACTTGGGATGGGAGGATAACAAGGCGAGATGCTAGTGAAGACCGGCGGTGAGGTAACCAAACAGTTCCGACAAGAGATCCTCCACCGGTGGAGCTTTCTTAGCCAGCACGTGGCAGGCCTTGGCAAAATGCAAGTGACGGGCTCACGACGCAACCCCCGAGCCTCAGCTGCAACGATGCTTGGTTCCTCCCGTTCTCTGATCAGGGGCCGAAGTCCAAAATACAAAAATGCGGCGGCGTCCTACTCTCCCACCCCGTTACCAGGGCAGTACCATCGGCGCTGGAGGGCTTAACTTCCGTGTTCGGAATGGGAACGGGTGTTTCCCCTCCGCTATCGCCACCGCAAATCCCAACTATTCAACTTTCCAAACTTTTTGCCTGGCCGGGAAAAACGGAACACTCAGAACAGAGCCCTAAGCCCCGGAACTGAGATGTCACCATCCACATCCCCACCAGGCTAATATCTAAACAACTACATAAGGGGATAAGTAGCAAACATCTTCACCCCAATGCGGGGTATTATTGCATTGGTCAAGCCGCTCGGCTTATTAGTACTGCTCGGCTAAACGTGTTACCACGCTTACACCTGCAGCCTATCAACCTCGTAGTCTCCGAGGAGCCTTCTGGTACCTTACGGTACGGGATGACTCATCTTGGGGTGGGCTTCCCACTTAGATGCCTTCAGCGGTTATCCCTTCCGAACATAGCTACCCAGCGGTGCCTCTGGCGAGACAACTGGTACACTAGAGGTTCGTCCACCCGGGTCCTCTCGTACTACGGGCAGCTCCCCTCAGTCATCCTACGCCCACGGCAGATAAGGACCGAACTGTCTCACGACGTTCTAAACCCAACTCACGTACCGCTTTAATGGGCGAACAGCCCAACCCTTGGGACCTTGTCCAGCCCCAGGATGCGATGAGCCGAC
>JALGWB010000237.1 GCA_025774405.1 bacterium | reverse complement strand
CCGAACCCCCGGCTTCAAAACCCCCCCGGAAAGCACCGGGGGAAGAATGTCGGGAGGGTATCAACATGGGTCAGACTCTCATAACAACTGGTACATAAACCGGGGGCAGGTCAAGAGTACCCATCGGCCGAGGCCTGCGCCCGTGCCGTTCTCGATAGACTACGGCAAGAGGTCAGCGAGAGAAAGGCTCATAGGAAGAGTTGCTTGAGCTTGTCTTTGTTTTCCTTAAGCTCTTCCGGTGCTCCTGCGAAGGCGGCTTTTCCTAGTTTGATCGAGTATACTCTGTGGCAGATATCAAGGACTTCCCGGACCTTCTGTTCCACGATGAGAATGGTCACTCCTGCCTCGCGGTTTATCTCGACTATCTTCTTGAATACGGTACCAACGAGGCTTGGAGAGAGCCCGAGAGAGGGTTCGTCGAGCATGAGCAGCTTGGGCCTTGGAACGAGGGCTCGGGCCAGAGCCAGCATCTGCTGCTCTCCACCGGACAGGTTGCCGGCATCCTGCCGACACCGCTCTCTCAAGATGGGGAACATTTCGAGCACTTGGTTGATACGCTCTTTCAGCTCCTTTCGCGGGAGCTGAAAGCCGCCGATATCGAGGTTTTCCATGACGGTGAGATCGTCGAACACCCGGTTGCCCTGGGGTGCGAACGTTATGCCGCGGGCAACGTTCTGGGCCGGGGTGGACCCGTTTGTTGCCCTCCCCTCAAAAAGGATTTGGCCCTTCCAAGTCGGGATCAGGCCACAGACGGCTTTCAGCACGGTGGACTTGCCAGCGCCGTTTGGTCCGATAAGGGCAACGATCTCGCCCTTTCGGACTTCAAGCGACAGGCCGAAGAGCACCTGCTTCTTGCCGTAACCTGTCTCTAGTTCCCTGATCTCCAGCATTACAAGGCCTTCTCAGTCAAGGTACGCCTCTATCACTTTCGGGTCGTTCCGGACCTCCTCTGGGGTTCCTTCGCTCACCTTCGCTCCGGCGTCCATGAAGATCACCCGGTTGCAGATTTCCATCACTGCATCGAGGTTGTGCTCAATCAGGATTGCCGACTTCCCCTCAGTGGGCAACTTCCTGATGATTGACAATATCCTCTCGATCATCTCCGGTGCGATCCCTGCAACCGGTTCATCGAGAAGCAGAAGATCCGCCTTCGCTGCTAAGCAGCAAACTAAGCTCAACAGCTTCTGCTGGCCATAGGAAAGGTCTCCTGCCGGGTCGCTTGCCTTCTCGGCAAGCCCGGTCTCTTCAAGGAGCGACATAGCCTGTTTCCGGTGAAATACCTCTCGCTCCCTCGTGTTTTTCCAACGAAAAAACAGGTTTCCCAGCCTCTCACCAGGTTGGTTCCTGAAAGATAGCATGACGTTGTCTAGGACGCTCAACTGCCGAATAAGACGGAGATCCTGGAAAGTGCGGGCGATGCCAATCCGCGCTATCCTGTGAGCGGGTTGGCCTACAAGATTGATTCCCCGGAACATGGCCTTCCCCCCCTCAGAAGCAAGGAATCCGGTGATGACGTTGAAGAGGGTGGTCTTGCCCGCTCCATTAGGTCCAATAAGACCGAGGATTTCCGCTTTTCTGACCGAGCAAGAAAAACCATCAAGCGCTTTTACTCCGTCGAAGCTCTTGGTGAGGTCTTCAATCTCGAGCAGGCCGTCACTCATTCCCGGACCTCCCCGCTTCGAAAGGCGTATTCGCCCAGGAACCCACGCGGTCGCCACATCATGAACGCGACAAGCAGCCCACCGTAAATGATCTGCCGAAGGTTCGCTGCCACGGAGCTCGGCAAGCCGACGAATCGCAGGAACTCAGGTAGGGTAACAAGCACGACCGCACCCACGACTGGACCCCACAAGCTGCCTGCTCCACCAATGATCACGATGGAGATGATGAAAATCGACTCCATCACCGTGAAGCTCGTGGGGTCGATGAAGCTGATATAGTACGCATACATCACCCCCGCCACGGCGGCCATCCCAGCGCCAATCACGAACACAAGAACCTTGTATGCCGCCACGTTCTTGCCCGCAGCCTGTGCAAAGACCTCATCCTCTCGGATTGCCTTGAGTACTCGACCGAAAGGGGACCGCACGATCCGGTGGATAATCCATAACGTAATGGCGCAGAAAATACCCACGAGTAAAAGGAAGCCGAGATGCGATGAGATCTTCAGGCCAAAGATGGTAGGTTGGGGAATCCCTGGCAGCCCCATTGGCCCGCCTGTGAAGGAGATCCAGTTGTTCAAGACGCTAAAGGTGATTACCTGGAAGGCAAACGTCGCAATGACGAAGTAATCGTCACGAATACGCAGGGAAGGAATACCGACCACAGCTCCGAGTAAACCGCTGAGAATAACAGCACCGACGACGTTGACCAAGAAGGGACTATGAAGATTGAGTGCCATCAAGGCAGCGACATATGCTCCGACTCCGTAGAACGCAGCGTGAGCGATGGAAAGCATGCCTGTATAGCCAGCAATCAAGTTGAGCGATACTGATAGAATGGCGTAAATCCCTATCAGTATTAGAATGTGCAGTAGGTATTCCATCGCCTATCCAACTCACACCGTTACTTTCCTGAGCGTTTTCCCCAAGATTCCTTGAGGCCTCCAAAGCAGAAACGCTAGCAGCAACAAGAACGCCGCCGCTTCTTCCCAATGGGTTCCGAGCTTCCAGCTTGCCAATTGCTGAAAGAAGGCCAGGAGAACCGATGCGATAGCCACGCCAAGAGTCTTTCCCACCCCGCCCAACACTACGGCAACGACTCCCAGCAGCAACATGGGCAGTCCCATGGTGGGTGTCATGCCAACATCAAGGGCTCGAAAGACGCCAGCCACGCCCGCTAGGAATGACCCCAGGAGAAATGCAACTCCCATTGCCCAGTCAAACTTGATCCCACTTACATTCGCCAACTCCGGATCGGCAGCAACAGCCCTGAGAGAAAGCCCAACTCTACTCTTATCAACCAGATACAGTTTCGCAAGAAGGATCGCCACAGCAGTGGCGATAGCCGCTATCTGGACATCTGTAAGCCTCGCTCCGAAGATGGAAACGGTTGGCGCAATATCAGGGCCTCTGATCATCTTCGTGTCATTACCGAAGAGCAGAGCAATAGTGTTTTGCAGGACGATGTAGAGGCCCAAGGAGGCTAACAGAAGAATCAGGAGTGACGCACCACTATTCCGCATGGGACGATACACTACTCTCTCGAGGCACAAGCCAAGCCCTGAACTAGCGAGCAGTCCTATTACTATCGAAATAGGCAGAGGAGCGCTGGCCCCTGCCGATAAAGCATAACTCGCGTAGGCTGCAAACGTAATGATTGCCGCATGGGCGAAATGGAAGAATCTGACGGTCGAGAATATCAATGAGAAGCTTATGGCCACCAAGAAAATAGTACATGCTGAGTACACGATATTGATAACGAGTTGCCACATCATACATGCTCGCTTTGATCTATTTGACGCGAATGCTCAAAAATGGCACCCTCTAAGATGTGTCCTTCTATCAAAGAAATCAACCTCTGCTCCGCGATATCCTTAGTATCCGACTCCTCCCCGGAGGGAGCGGAGACACTGAATTCATCGTTTACCAATCTGATCTGACGTCCATTGAACTGTCTATTGATGTGATCTACGAGCTCATTCACACTCCAGTATCTCGTGTGGACATTTTGGAAGGGCTCTGTATAATCCTCTGGAGGCGTTAGCTGAATGAATACGGAATTGGTTCGAGAGGCCCATTCAACGCGGAACGATTGGCCC
>JALGWB010000236.1 GCA_025774405.1 bacterium | reverse complement strand
CTCGCCTGAGGAGGTCCTGCCATCCCAGATCTTGGTGATGGTACCAGGTGTCCGCTTTTCGCCCTCAGCGAGCACCCTGACGGGTGTCCCGGTGGCATCGCTGATATTTATCCAGACACTGACAGTCTCGAGGTCAGAGGTGATTTCAAAACTGATGCTGGTAAGATCCTGAATGCCATCACCATTGGGTGAAAAGAAAGGAACAGCAACCCTGACGTTACCTATCTCGATCGTGCCCAAGGCAACAGCAGGAAATACTACCGAGAACAGAATCGATAATATCGCCTTCATCATGTTTGGTTATTTTGTCCTGTCTAAACCGCTATGTCAATCGTAATCGGACCGCTTGACTTTACCACCTGTGGTTTGTAGGATACATCAGAAAGGAGACGAGGTGAAGCAGTCAATATTCATATTTTTTCTTACTGGTTTAGGCGTTCTTGCTTCAGTAGTCCCTGCGAGTGCACTCGAGCTTGAGGGACTGAGTGGGGAAACAGTAAATCTGGATAGTCTTCTTGCTCGCGGACCGGTTGTGCTCAACTTCTGGGCTACGTGGTGCAAACCGTGCCGCCTCGAGATGCCTCATCTTGAGAGTATCTACAAGGAGCTCAAGACCAGAGGCGTGCAGTTCGCAGCTGTTTCCCTTGACAACCCCCGGTGGAAGGATCGCGTAAAGGCGTACATCAGAAAGAATGGCTTTACGTTGCCTGTCTATATCGACACCAAGGGTAAGCTTGCCCGGCACTTCAGGGTGATTGCTGTACCGACTACTGTCGTGCTTGGCGAAGATGGCAATGTTGTTTATCAGACAAGAGGTTATAGACCAGGGGCGGAGATTATTCTCAAAAAGAAGATAGATTCTTATCTTAAGCATGTTGAGGGTAAGACCGGGACACCATAAATCCTGTTGACCAGCATGCCCGGAAAACGTAGAATTCTAAAGGTATTTTGAGACGAGGTTGAATCAGAGAGGTTACGACATGGAATCGAGCACCAACAACTTTGAGCCAAAGATCGTGGGTTTCTTCTGCAAGTGGTGTACATCGAGTGGGGCTGATCTTGCTGGTACCAGTCGTATGAAATATCCACCGAACGTTATCCCAATCAGGGTGATGTGCAGTGGTAGAGTAGATCCGACCTTTGTGCTAACGGCTTTCGCCAAAGGTGCTGACGGTGTTCTCATTGGCGGGTGCCATCCGGGTGATTGTCACTATCTTGAAGGCAACTACAAGGCTCTGGGTCGTTACCTCATCCTCTCAAAAATGCTGGAGCAGTTCGGAATAGAAAAGGAAAGGTTCCAGCTGCACTGGATATCCGCTGCAGAAGCCAAGCGCTTTGTAGAAGTCGTGACCAAGATGACTGAAGAGGTTCGTGCCCTTGGCCCATTGAAGTGGCCTGAATTGTTGCGTCGAGTGGAGCTGGAGAGTGAAGAGCTTAGACGCCACTTAGAAGCAGCCGTGACTGCGAAGGGTTAAGTTGGTCATTCCCGGTGACGGTCTTTTCTTGGGCTCCTGCTTGTAGATGGCAAAAAAGCGTATCCTGATCGGACTCGGTAACCCCATAATGAGTGATGATCGACTTGGATTGATAGTGGCTGAGGAGGTCCACAAGAGGCTACCGGGTTTTGATCTTGATCTTTCGTGCTATTGTCCTCTCGATATCATCGATCGTATCACAGGCTATGACAGGGCGGTGCTTATCGATTCGATGGTAACCAGTCAATTGGCTCCTGGCACGGTTCGCCGTGTGGATGTAAGTCAGGATCTTACAGTTCACTGTGGGACGACCCATGGGATGGGGCTTAGCGAAGCCATACAGGTAGCCAGAGCATGCGGGGTTCGCCTGCCAGGTGAGATCCTGATCTACGGTATTGAGGTCGAAGATCCTTTCACTATCGGAAGTCAAATCTCCTCTGCTCTGAAGGAGAGGCTCACCGAGGTTGTTGATAGCATTGTAGAGGATATAGGGAGCGATTGAGGATGCATGAGTTGAGCATAGCTACTCGCATTGTTAACCTTGTCAGTCAGGTCATGAAAGAGCATTCGGCAAGGCGAGTTGGGCAGATAAGGGTCGAGATTGGAAAACTCTCATGTATAGACCCGGCTTCCCTGCGTTTCTGCTTCGATGCTGTGATAGCTGATTCCAATCTTGAGGGTGCGCACCTTGAGATAACTGAAAGGTACCCTCGGGGCAGGTGCAGATCCTGTGGTAGTGAATACGAAGTGCGAATGGATGATTTCAGATGCAAGCATTGTGGTTCGGATGACTTCGAAATAATATCGGGAAGTGAGATAACGGTCACTGAAGTGGAGGTTGAGTGAAGGTGAAGAAGATTGATCTTCAAAGGAAGGTTGTTACCGAAAGTGATAGAATTGCTGCCGGGAATCGGCAGGACTTCGAGAGGATGGGTGCCTATGTGATCAACATGGTCAGTTCACCCGGTTCAGGCAAGACGAGCTTGATTGAGGCAACGGTGAAAGCCCTCAAGGATGATGTAAGCATATTCGTAATCACCGGTGATCTGATGACGGATAATGATGCTGCGAGAGTGGGCAGACATGGGGTCGAGGTGTCGCAGGTGACGACTGGTGAGGCATGCCATCTTGATGCTCGTATGATTGCCAGGAAGCTCGAGGAATGGAGATCCAGGGAATACGATCTCGTCATGATCGAGAATGTTGGGAATCTGGTATGTCCCGCCTCGTTTGACCTGGGTGAGGATATCAAGGTTCTGCTGATATCAGTTACTGAGGGCGATGATAAACCGATAAAATACCCACCTATGGTTCGTGCATCGGGAGCGCTTGTGATTTCCAAAACCGACCTTCTACCTTACGTTGATGGTGATCCCGATACGATTGAGGCAAACGCACTCAAGATACAACCAGATATCAAGACCTTCAGAATCTCCTGTAAGACAGGAGAGGGTATCGATCAATGGATAGGTTGGCTAAGATCACAATTGGAGACCAAGCGGCGGATCCGCGACAGATCATAAGACTCAAGATCACCATCGGCGGCATCGTCCAGGGAGTCGGATTTCGCCCTTTCATCTATCGCCTTGCCAGACGTTATGGTCTGGGAGGTTATGTACTCAATGACCCGGATGGCGTCGACATCGAGGTCGAAGGTGAGCTCAGGAGTGTAAGTGACTTTCTGTCGGCAATCACCAGGGAAAAGCCACCGATGGCGCGAATCGATACCATGAAGGCTCACTTTGTCGATGTTCGCCAGGCGACTGAATTCGTGATTCGTGATAGCCGTCCATCTGCTGGAAGGACAGTTCTGGTATCGCCTGATATCGCCACATGCAATGATTGCCTTCGGGAGCTTTTTGATCCGAATGACAGGCGCTACCTTTATCCTTTCATAAATTGTACCAACTGTGGCCCAAGATACACAATCATCAGGGATATCCCGTATGATCGTGCGAATACCACAATGGAAGTTTTCCCGATGTGTCGGAACTGTGAAACTGAATACCGCGATCCTGTGAACAGGCGCTTCCATGCTGAGCCCAATGCGTGCTGGGAGTGCGGCCCCAGGGTTTTACTAAGAGGTTCCGACGGTCAACCAATCCAGACGGATTCACCCATCAAGACTGCAAGACGCCTGCTGCATGAGGGCAAGATTATTGCGGTGAAGGGACTCGGGGGTTTTCATCTTGCGGTGGATGCCTGCAATAGTGAGGCTGTCAGCCGCCTGCGTAGGAGGAAGCGTCGGGAACAGAAGCCACTTGCAATCATGGCTGGGGACATAACCACGGTCAGG
>JALGWB010000235.1 GCA_025774405.1 bacterium | reverse complement strand
TGTAAGAGATGTTCGAAAAGTGTCGGGGTTATGTGGTGGGAGCAAGAGCAGGTCACAAGCACTCCACCTTGACTGAGGAGTCCCATCGCCAGCCGGTTGAGATGGATATATCCACGGATGGCTCCCGAGATCGATTTGCGCTTCGCCGCCAGCGATGGCGGATCAAGGATGATTACATCATATTTTTTCTTCTGGCAAGCCAGATCCGGTAGCATGTCAAAGACATCACCTGAGACGAATTCGACCCTGACACAGTTTCGCAGGGCATTCACCTCAGCGAGTTCAAGGGCTGAGCGGGAAGCATCCACACCTGTAATCTCAGCTGCACCGCTTCTGGCACACATGATTGACCATGCTCCTGTGTAACAAAAACAATCGAGCACCTTCTTTCCGGCAACAAAGGGTAAGACCATGAGACGATTGGCACGCTGATCAAGATAGTAGCCTGTCTTCTGCCCACCAAGAACATCAACTTCTATCTCGATATCACCGTCCCTGATCACCACATTTCCTTCAAGTTTGCCAGCAGCAAGCTCCGTGTAGATCTTGAGTCCCTCGGCCTTGCGTGCCTTGGAATCATTTCGAAGGACAATCGCTTGAGGCCTCAGCAATTGATCAAGCATATCGACAATCATCTTGCGGTGCCTCTCCCATACAGCTATCTGAAGCTGGGCAACAACGACATCTCCGTAGCTGTCAACGACCAGGCCTGGAAGCAGATCCCCTTCGGCATTGACAAGCCGCTTAGCATCATTCTTGAGATGCTCCCTGCGTGCCAGCGCCAACGCCATCCTCTCGCGAAGCAGATTTTCATTGAACTCCGGTTTGGCACCCCTGGTGAGTAAGCGGACCGCTATCAATGATCGCGGGTTTGCAGCTCCAATCCCCAGCTTCCTGCCATGCTCATCGATGACCCAGACAAGATCACCTTTAGTGACATCATTGAAGGTGTCTATCTGGTTCCTGTAAATCCAGAGGTGACCCGAGCGGATGCGCGCGGCTTCACCCTTCCGAAGTCGCACTGCGCCTGTGATTTCAAACATCTTCAGGGTTTCGCCGCGGTATGGCTATACCTAGTTTCTGAATCTTCTTGTAGAGATTGCTCCGCTGCATCCCGAGCTTCCTGGCGGTCAGGGCTATGTTCCAGTCATATTGGCGGAGCTTGGCTTCAAAGAAGAGCTTCTCTGTAACGAGCCTGAACTCATCGTAGGTCTCGAAATGCGGTTCGTCCGTTGGCCTCAACGGCAGGTCACCGAGCTGAGGCAAATCGCTCTCAGTCAAGACATCGGAGGAGGAGGTTATCACCATCCTCTCAACTGTGTTGCGCAACTCTCGCACATTGCCTGGCCATCGGTACTCGATGAGATTCTTCATGAGACCCTCTTCAATCCTTTTGAACCTGACATTGTACATTGTGCAATAGATCTTGACGAAATACTCTGCAAGTAGTGGTATATCTTCCTTTCTTTCCCGTAAGGGGGGGATGTGCAATGGCACAACACTTAAGCGATAGTAGAGATCTTCGCGAAATTTGCCCTTTTCCATGAGCTGCTTCAGGTCATGATTGGTAGCTGCAATAACCCTTACGTTAACTGAGATTGTCTCAGTTCCGCCAACACGTTCAAATTCGCCCTCCTCAATGACCCGCAGCACCTTCGCCTGAACGGTTGGACTCATGTCGCCAATTTCATCAAGAAATATGGTCCCTCCGTCCGCGATCTCAAACTTGCCAGGTTTCCTTGTAGTTGCACCTGTAAAGGCACCTTTCTCATGACCAAGCAGTTCACTCTCGATAAGATCATCAGGAATGGCAGCACAGCTCACCTCAACAAATCTCGCTTTCGCACGATCAGAGGCCTTGTGTATTGCCCTTGCTATGACTCCTTTACCAACCCCTGTCTCACCGGTAATCAGAACCCTCGCCTGAGTCGGCCCAATCTGCTCAATCATCTTCAGAATCTGCTTTATTGCCGGGCTCTCACCCACTATTCGATAGGGCTTGGTGAGTGCCTCTTCAATGGAGCGTTTCTCGTCAAGAAGTTTTCGCTTATCGACCGCATTCCTGACCTTGAACAGGATAACATCACGATCCAGTGGCTTCTCGAGGAAGTCAAGTGCGCCGAGTTTGGTCGCTTCAACAGCAGTGGCAATCGTCCCATGTCCTGAGATCATGATGACCTGAAGCCACGGGTCTCTGCTCATCAGCTTGCGTAGCACCTCGATCCCATCCATGCCTGGCATCTTTATGTCAAGCAGTACTGCGTGAACGGGCTCCTGTTTTACGATCTTGAGAGCATCTGGTCCCGAAGGTGCCTCCAGAACAGAATATCCTTCGTATTCCAGCACCGTGCGCAGCGACTTTCTTATGTTGTCATCATCATCCACAACCAGAACACTGCCCCGAGCCGTCGCCACTTCCCATCGCCTCCGATCTGCAGTACATGACCTTGGCTTGTCACCAGCTCAGGTCACCTGGCGATCACTACTTGGCTCATCCTTGGTTGATATTTCTCCCCCGCCGGTTGCCTTGACTCCCTTGTCCCACTGCAATTCACCAAGCACAGCCTGAGCTATATTGGTATAGTGATCGCCCATCTTCTCGTAGTTCATGATTAAGTCAAAGAAAAGCAAGCTGCTTGTTGCACTCACCTCCCCACGACGTAACCTCTGCGCATAGCCCTGCCTCATCTCGACATGCAGTCGGTTCACGCGATCCTCAATCGCCAGGGCACGCTTTGCAAGATCAAGGTCATTGCCAGCGAGTGCCTCAATCGTATAGTCGGCCATCTGATCGACTTCCTCCGCAATCATCTTTATCTCGCAGAGAGCCACCTCATCGACGATCACCCTTTGGAAAACACGTCGTTCAGCAAGCTCAACTATGTTTTCTGCATGGTCACCAACTCTTTCAAGGTCGTTGATGGTATGCAGAAGAACGGGCAATTGCTCGGATTCGACCTCCGTCAGGCTCCGCTTGGCGAGCTCGACGAGATAATGGGTTATTTCACGCTGCAGATTGTCAACTCCATCCTCGAGCATATGGATTCGCCTGAAATCCGCGCTTTCGGCTTCAAAGAAGGCTCTTGTCGCCGCATTGACTGTCTGCCTTGCCAGCTTTCCCATCCTGACGATCTCGTTCTTTGCCTGGTTGATTGCCACCAGGGGGGTATTAAGCAGGTGCCTTTCGAGATAATGAGGCTCTATCGGCAAATCCTCCTCACCATGAGGTACAATCTTCTCAACCACAATTCTCAGGAGTCCAATCAAAGGAACAAAGATTGCAGCATTGATAACATTGAAAAGCGTGTGGGAATTGGCAACCTGCCGCATGATATCACCTGAAGTTGACTTAACCAGATTCACATAGAAGGGTGTGGTGTACATCAGAATAGTCATAGCCATAACACCTATCACGTTGAACATGGTGTGCGCAAAAGCTGCCTGGCGTGCAATACGATTTGAACCGATGCTTGCAATCTGGGCTGTTATGGTTGTTCCTATATTCTCGCCGAGCACAAGGCAGATGGCACCCCGAAGGTCAATGAGCCCTGCAGCAGCCAGTGCCATCGTGAGACCCACTGTGGCACTGCTACTTTGAATAATAAACGTCACAACCATCCCTGCAAGTACGCCAAGTAAAGGCTGGGTGCTAAAGCGTATGAAGAAATTCCTGAACAGCTGGCTTCCGCCCAGCGGTGTTAGAACCTGCTTCATAATCGAAAGCCCCAGGAAAAGCAAACCAAACCCAACCATCGCTTCACCCCAGAGCCTTCGCTGTCTGTGTTTGGAGAGC
>JALGWB010000234.1 GCA_025774405.1 bacterium | reverse complement strand
GGTCAACCACATCATCTGGGCATCGATGTTTGTCTCCCAGAGCTCTATCTCGGGATAGCCCTGATGTACCTTTCTCGTCTCTTCACGGAGCATGCCTGATGTCTCACGGATGACATTTGGCTTCTCACAGATTGTGACTGACCTGTAGCCGTGTCGCCTGGCGTACTTGAAGGCTTCCTCAACTATACGGCGGCAGGCTCTTCTGGTGAAGATGCGACATGAGATTGCAAGATCCTCGCTTGCAACATCCTTAAAAGCTGCCATCTTGGGATGGGCTTCGAGCGCCTTGCGCACCTCATCGGGGGGATTGGTCCATTCGACCCCAGAGTAGAGTCCTTCAGTATTCTGTCGAAAGATGACGACATCTACCTCAGGCTCCTCATAACCATTCTTTGTCTTGCGTATGAAGTTGAGTGGGTTGCCCTTGAATGTGCGGCAGGGACGGATACAAATATCGAGATTGAAATGCTGTCTCAAACCAACAATCGGGCTATAGTAAACATAACCTTTTCCCTGGAGTTCGGGCGAGAGCTCCTTAGCAGCTTGATCCTTCGGCTTGGAGGTTATCGCTCCGAAAAGACCAAGCCTGTGTTTCTCAAGTAGATCGATAGTTCGCTGAGGCAAGGGGTTGCCTTCCCTGACCCAGAACTCCCAGCCGACGTCGGCATGCACGTATTCACCTTCGAATCCGACAGCTTCGAGAAGTCGCAAGGCCTCCTTCAGAACAATCTTGCCGATGCCATCACCAGGCATAGTTACCACAGTCCGCTTGGGCATAGACTCACCTCCGCATTTGCTGAAAAGACGTTGAGAACTGCCAGGCAGGCTTCCGCCCCTCTGCCCACCTACGAACAGTCCACTTGAAACAATGCTATTTTATTATACTATTTGCTAGTGTCAACCCATCTGGTTGGCAGAAAGGGTGGATGCCCAGCCATGATCGAGCAGGTCGATGCATCCCGGATCTTTCTCAAGGAAACCGGTGTCAGGGTTTATGGCGACTTGCGATTTGTAAGACAACTTGCCAGGAAGTTTTCTAGGTTACCATACGAGAATCTGAGCAAGATAATAAAGGTGGCAACGGTTTGCGATCCGTCGCAGGCACTGAGGCTTCCGTCAGAAGTGGTATGCGACCATTTTGAACGCAACTTCGGTGGCACGTGCTTCTCACTTACATTTCTCCTGGAAAGGATTCTCAAGTTTTGCGGCTTTAAGTGCTATAAGGTGATGGCTGATATGAGGTCTGGATCAAATGTGCACTGCCTGGTGATTGTTGAGGTGTCGGACTGCAAGTATCTGATAGATCCTGGCTATGCTCTCTATGAGGTTATCGAGCTGCCGCAGCGGGGTCCGATCTCCGTCACCTGTCCGCATGCAGTTGTTGAGATCGTTGCCTGCTCGGAGAATCAATATGAGCTCTGGACAGTTGACCCATCTGGTCGTAAGTGGCGATACAGGTTCAGGGATATGCCTGTTGAGGATAGGCAATTCGAAAAATACTGGATTGAGTCATTCTCTAAGCCGACCTTAAGGAATCTATGTCTGACCAGGCTAACACCAGGAGGGCATCTCTACCTTCGGAAAGATTTTTTCAAGTTCACTTCGCTTATGGGATTGAGTAAGAGAAGAATTAGCCACGGCATAGAGAAGGTTGTCGAAAGCGAATTCGGTATAGACCGAAAATGGGTAGATCTGGCTGGCGAGATACTCAGAAAAAGGCGCTCCGGCTGATGGGTAAGCCTCAATCTGTGCAGAAAGTGGAGCTTTTGGTTGGAGTGATCTTCAAGGATGGATCATTGCTTTCGGAGCTTGAATGTTGCCTTGAAGAGATGTTTGGGCCAACTGAACTACGGTCGCAAGCGTATGATTTTGACGTTACGGACTATTATGAGGCTGAGATGGGCACGAATCTCAAGCGCATCTTCTACAGCTTCCGTCAATTGATAGACCCTGATGTGATCGTTGAAGTGAAACTTAAAACGAACGACCTTGAAGGGAAATTTGCAGCGGATGGCAAGCGCAGGGTGAATATAGATCCTGGCTATATCGATTTCTACAAGCTGGTGCTGGTCTCGAACAAATACCTCGGCCAGAAAATATATCTTGGAAAAGGTGTATACGCAGACCCCACACTTTATTATGATAGGGGTTGGAAATCATATGCATGGGGTTTCCCGGATTTCAGAAGTGGGTGCTACGATGAGTTCCTGGATGCTGTGAGGGAAGCCTATAAGGCAAAGATTCGTGTGCAGGGTTGGCGTTAAGCGTGTGAGCTCAAGCGAGGTTTGAGGCATGAAAAAGACTCAGACAGAGATCAAGCTGAGAATTCCACCAATAGGCGAGAAGACGTTTCCCTTTGGCACGACGCCACTTTCCATTCTTGAAAGCACTGGACTGACGTTTAGACACACGCCGATAGCTGCTCGATTCAATAATAAGGTCAGGGAACTCAAGTCACCGCTCGAGTGTGATGGGCTGCTTGAATTCGTAACACTTGATACTCCGGATGGTATGAGTGTCTATAGGCGTAGCGTCGCATTTGTGATGATCCGCGCTGCCAGGGAGGTCTTTGTTAATCCCAGGGTCTATGTACGACACTCGCTGAGCAAAGGCTATTACTGCGAGATCGACCTTGGCAGGCAGCTGGAGCTGGAGGATCTCGAGAGGTTGGAAGCCAGGATGAGAGAGATTATCGAAGCTGATGAGCCATTCATAAGGCAGGAGGTGACGGTTGAAGAGGCCCTCAGGATCTTCCAGGAAGATGATCAGCTCGATAAGGTCAATGTTTTGCGCTACAGGACCGAGGAGACAGTTAACATTTATCGCCTTGGAGATTTTGTTGACTACTTCTACGGCTGTCTGGCTCCGAGCACAGGCTATCTAAAACTATTCGAGCTGAGGTATTATCCACCTGGCTTCATTCTCAGATTCCCACTCCATGGGGATCCCAATACGATTCCGGAATTCGAAGAGCAAAAGAAGATGGCCGAGGTCTTCAGGGAGTATGTACGGTGGGGTCAGATCCTTGGGGTGGGGAAGGTCGGCGATCTCAACGAACTCATAGAGTCAGACGGGGGGGACAATGTCATAAGGGTTGCTGAAGCTTTGCATGAGAAGAAGCTTGCTCAGCTGGCGGATATGATAGCTTCAAAGCTTACCAGACCCCGCCTTATCCTGATCTCGGGTCCTTCAGGCTCGGGCAAGACAACCTTTTCAAAGCGGCTCGCTATCCAGATGAGGGTTAACGGATTACGCAACGTGACGCTTTCACTTGACAACTACTTCCTTGACAGAGATGTGACACCTCGTGATGAAACCGGCGAGTATGACTTCGAGGCACCTGAAGCGATAGACGTTGAATTACTCAACAGACAACTGCTTGATCTCTTCGCAGGTAAGTTGGTCAGGATTCCTATTTTCAGCTTCCGGTCTGGTAAGCGGACGGGGTCGAGAGATCTCAGGCTCGAGCCTGATGTCATTCTCATTCTTGAGGGGATTCACGCCCTGAATCCGATGATAACCCCTTCGATTCCCTCAATAATGAAGTTCAAGATCTATGTGAGCGCACTCTCTCAGCTCAACATCGATGACCATAACAGGGTTCCGACGAGAGACGTCAGGAAGTTAAGGCGGATTGTACGTGACCATCTCTTCAGGGGCTATTCGGCGCTGGACACCCTGTCGAGGTGGCAATCGGTGAGTCGTGGTGAGGACCTTTACATTTTCCCGCATCAGGAAGAGGCAGATGCCATGTTCAACTCCTCACTCGTCTACGAGCTCAGTGTGCTAAAGACC
>JALGWB010000233.1 GCA_025774405.1 bacterium | reverse complement strand
TCGGAGTCTCCGGACCTTAAGGCAGCAGGCTGAGCATCTCGACAATCTCCCTGACTGCATACCCATGCTACCTCGAACAAGTTTGAGCAATGGCCAACCGTTCTGTGGCCGCTCCGGGGGGGAACCGATGTCGATCGGATTCGAAACCTCTTACCCTCAACTGCCATGATGAAGTCAGCATAGTGACTGTTGAGCCCGGCTGACTCAATCACAACCGCCGTTTCATTGTTCTCTTCAAGTGCATAATAGGACCAGTTGGTTGATCCCACAACAACAAAGCTATCATCGAAGATTGCAACCTTCGCGTGTGTCGTAACTTCCTTCGGATCCTCAAAGACACTGGCTCCTGCAGCACTGAGTCGCTGCAGAAATTCGACCTTCGATCTTGGAGGTTCCCCCCTCCACCCCATGTCACAAACGAAGCGAACATCGACACCACTTGCTTCTGCGCTAATCAATTCCGCAAGCAGAACATTGGTCAGGCTTGGCTCCTCTCCCGGAGCCTTCGTTACAGTGGCATGGCGTGGCTTCGACTCATAGTATCTAGCATCGAGAATGGCTACCCAGATTCTCTCGCTTGAATTCTTGACTAATTTCAACACCTCACTGGCATACAGTTCGTTGGTGGCTGGTACCACCCGGAGTGCCTCATACCAGGGCAGGTCAACTGGCTCTGGCTCAAGAAGCCGAATTCGCTGCCTCTCCAGTGCTGCTCTTTGAACCATCTTTTCAAACGTATCGGGTTTTTCAACATCCATGGCCGACAGCACAACTCTCCCATCACGCTCCTGACGCCTGATGACGATTCTCAAGCTTTCGCCGCATACTTGCTCGAAGAAGAGTGAGTCAACGGCCAGGATCTCCTCAAGTGGGCTGTCAGCAACCGATACGGAGATCCCATCGAAGTAGATAGTTCCAATTTGTGCTTCCGGCTGATAGAGGGCTGAGTCAGCAACATCCTTTAGCAGGACATAGCGCTTGTCTGAGCTCACAGCCTCAGAAGCGCTGAGTGTCGGCAATGCAGAGGAATAGGTCTTGCTACTCCGCTTAAGGATCCTTTCGAAGTAATCCGTAAATGCTGAGGCGATTCTCCTCGAATCGACCACAACATTTGCCTCATTGTTTATATCGAGGGAATAATGAGACCAGTTACTGGACCCCACGATCACATATCTGCCATCGATCACGACCAGCTTGGAATGGCTGGTGGTTCCAAGCGGATCGAAGTAGGCATCGACTCCCCCGCTTCGGAGGATATTCCAGACATCCCTGTTTTCCTCACTGTTTTCAGCATTCCAATCTGCCTGCTCAAGTATCGCTCTTACTCTGACGCCCCTTGAGGCTGCATCAATCAGGTCAAGCAATAGCCTATTACTCTTGCTGAGCGGATATTGAAAATAGAAACGACTCTGATACAGGATAACATCCACTCTGGATTGTGCGGTCCTGAGCAAACTGTCAACGGCACCAAAGTAAGCTCGGTTATCAATAGGCGAAACCCTGGCAGGAGCTCCAATGGGCTGGGTCATCCGGAGGTAAGCCACTGCAACCACGATGATTACAATCACCGCGATCACAGCCCAGAAATGTGTTCTGGATTTCAAACCCATCACCTCACTTAATGCACCTTGCCAGGTCGATTTCAATCCTATATGATTCCACTGGTAGTAACAAGCAAATATCCAAAATATGGGGTGATGGGTTTGAAGACGATCATCATTGCACTGCTTCTGGTGGCTGCGATGAGAGGCCAGCCACTTTGCGAACCCAAAATCGTAACGAGCATTTATCCACTGACTTCAATTGCCAGATCCGTTGGCGGTTCAAAAGTCACTGTGACGACTCTTGTGCCGCGTGGGGCCGATCCCCACAACTTTGAGCTCCCACCAAGCGCCGTTGCAGCTATTGATCAGGCCGATAGGGTATTCCTGATTGGTGGTAGGTTCGATACCTGGTTTATCGATATCTTTCGAGAAGAAAAACGTGAAAAGCTGGTCGCCCTCTACGAGGCCTTTGATGATTCCCTAATCTCTTTGGGCATTGACTTCAATCCTCACATCTGGCTCGATCCACTTATGGCAAAGCAAATCGCAAAGATAATGGCGACACACCTCAAAGCGATTGCGCCATCTGAAAGCAGCTACTTCGAAGATCGTCTTGAAGCTTTCAGTACACAGTTGGATTCACTCAATGAGTGGATAAAGCAGACTCTTGCAGAGATTGGATTCAGCGAATTCGTGGGCTTGCATCCGGCCTGGTCCTATTTCGCACGTCGCTATGGTCTCAACGAGAGAGCAACCATCGAGATCTCCCATGAGTATGAACCATCACCAAGGCACATTGCTGAGGTAATCAAGACGATCAGGACGATGAAATCAAGATGCATACTGGCTGAGGAGTTTTCGAACCCGTCTCTCGCCAGGGCAGTGGCTTCAGCAACAGGTGCGACCGTCTTGATACTGGATCCCCTGGGTGGACCTGATCTCGACGATCGATCCACTTACATGGACTTGCTGAAGTACAATGTGAAATTGATAGTAGAGCGATGCACTCGAGAGGATGCAAGATGATGACAACCCTTGTCCGTCTCGAGAATGTCTGGGTGTGGCGTGGCAGTAATCTGGCTCTGAAAGATATCAGTCTGGATATCGCCGAGGGTAAGTTCATAGGCCTGATGGGTCCCAATGGTGGGGGCAAGACCACACTCCTGAAGACAATAGCTGGCCTCATCAAGCCTGATAGGGGCAAAGTGATAGTCAACGGTCCAATAAGCCGCATTATAGGGTATGTACCTCAGGAGGAAAGAGTCGATCCTGACTTTCCTGTAACTCTCTATGACGTGGTCGAGATGGGTATGCAGACCGGACTAAGGTTCTTCTACCACCCTACGAGCAAGGAGAGAGAGCAGATTCACCAGGCGATAGAGTCAGTCGGGATGAGCGAGTTTGCATATCGCAGAATCGGTGAACTATCGGGAGGGCAGAAGCAGAGAGTTTTCATCGCACGCGCATTGGTCAGTAAACCCAGGCTTCTTCTGCTTGATGAACCGACCACCGGTGTTGATACAAAAGCGCGCGATGACTTCTATCGCCTTCTTGCCAGTCTTATGAGTGATTATTCGCTCACCATCGTTTTAGCCTCTCACGACCTCGAAGTGGTGCCGAGCCAGGTTGACGAAATCATATGTATCAACCAGGCGGTCTTTGTCCATGCACCCCCCGAGAAGATAGAAGGCACAGACATATTGACAAAGGCATATGGTTGCGAATTCGAATTCATGCTTCATGGCCGCTACCCCCACAGGGTTATCCACAGACACGATGAGGATATCGATGGGTGAGTCAATCTTCGGAATGACTTTCTTTCAAAATGCACTTATCGGTGGAACCTTGATTGTCCTGATGCTGTCGCTGCTTTCTTTCTTTGTTGTCCTCAGGAGAATCTCTTTCATCGGTGTCGGTATATCACACTCAGCTCTTGGTGGTGTAGCTCTGGGGCTGCTCCTGGGGACCAATATCACACTCACTACAACACTCTTCTGTATTGCGATAGCAATAGTCATCGGTTTCATATCGAAGCGAACGGGTGTGCGTGAGGATACAGCAATCGGGATAACATTTTCGGGCAGCATGGCTCTGGGAGTCATAATGATCTCACTTTCACACAGTCAGGGACTGGGTCTCTTCTCCTATCTTTTTGGGAGTATACTTTCCATCACGAGATCGGATATACTGGTGATCTCACTCTATTGCGCAGCAACTGTTCTGCTGATTTCATCACTTTTCAAACCCCTCC
>JALGWB010000010.1 GCA_025774405.1 bacterium | reverse complement strand
ATAATACCCGGGACAGGCTCAAACTCAACTTCTCAAACTATTGAGATCACGAGGATGGCTCAGGATCTGGGTGTCGATGGAGCGATGCTGATCACGCCATACTATAACAAACCGACACAGGCGGGGCTCATCAAGCACTATGAAACAGTGGCCTCCAAGGTGGATATCCCTCTTGTGCTTTATAATGTCCCGAGTAGAACCGGGGTCAATATGAAGCCCGAGACAGTTGCAAGCCTGGCAGAGATCGACAATATTGTTGCAATAAAGGAGGCGAGTGGGTCGGTCGATCAGGTTGCTCGTATTGCAAGCCTTTGTGACATAACCATACTATCAGGTGACGATTCGCTAACTTTGCCGATGCTTGCCGTTGGCGCAAGAGGAGTGGTCTCGGTTGTGGGCAATCTTGTGCCGGCTGAGATTGTCAGAATGGTATCGAGCTTCCTCGCAGGCAGAGTTGAGGAGGCAAGGCAAGTGCACTTGCGACTGCTTCCTCTTATGCACGTACTCTTTATTGAGACCAATCCCTGTCCGGTGAAGGCTGCTCTCAAGATGATGGGCCATGGCACTGGAGAGTTGAGACTACCACTTGTGGAGGTTTCGGAGACAAGCCGAACCGAAATCCGGAGGGTGCTCGAGACCTTATCAATCATAGGTGGTGCAACATGATCAGGGTTTGCCTTGTTGGTGGACTTGGGCGCATGGGCAAAGCCATTGGTGAGGTTGTCCAGGCAACTGATGATGTGATCATTGCGTCTGTCTGGGAGCGTGCTGAGGCAGTGGCATTGAAACCGAGCTATCAAGCTGAGGCCGGTTACACCAAGAGTGAGGTATTGATTGCCGCAGATGGCTATTCAGCTGCCGAGATTTGCGATGTCATGGTGGATTTCTCAAGCCCGGCCGTTTTTGATGAGATTGTGAAGGTTGCCAAGGATCTGGGTAAACCGCTTGTCACGGGTACGACAGGCATTGAGAGTAAGCGAGCGCGCCTGCGACACCTGGCTCAGCTTGTTGCCGTGGTGGACTCACCCAACATGGCGGTAGGTGTCAATGTGCTTTTTGATCTTGTCGGGAAGGCTGGCACAGCGCTGGCAGGTAAGGCTGATGTCGAAATAGTCGAGACTCACCATCGAACCAAGCAGGATGCCCCCAGCGGTACAGCTATTCGGCTGGCAAGCATCCTCAGCGAGATAGCGGGAACCGAGGTGATCTCCGAGCCAAGGGGTCCGAGGCATGGCAATGAGATCAGAGTTCACTCACTCAGGATGGGATCGGTCCCGGGTGTACATTCAGTCAGTTTCGCTCTCGAGGGTGAAGTCCTGGAGATGCGTCACACAGCCCTCTCGAGGCTTTGCTTTGCATCAGGTGCTGTGAGAGCAGCCTTTTTTGCCTCAAAGGCTTCGCCAGGTCTTTATGATATGAGAGATGTTCTGGGCTTAAGGTAAGGGGGTGTAGAGTTGCGAGGAAGATGGTGGATCCTGCTGTTTGTCATAGCCGTTTGTGTCGCAGGTACTATCGCATTCATGATCTGGATCGCAATGGGAGGTTTTGTCGAAGGCGGTCCCACCTTTGCATTTGGAAAGGCAGTTGGTCTTGTGGAAATCGAAGGCACAATCATAAATCCAGTACCAATTGTTGAGGAGATAGAGCGCTTTGCTAAAGATGACGACATTGCAGCCATTGTTGTCAGAATTGAGAGCCCCGGCGGAGTAGTTGCAGCTGCACAGGAGATCTACTCCGAGCTGAGAAAGGCAAGTCTTGCTGGCAAACCTGTCGTAGCCTCAATGGGTGGGGTTGCAGCCAGTGGTGGATATTACGTTGCGTGTGCAGCGGATTCGATTGTAGCCAATGCTGGCACCCTCACCGGTAGTATCGGTGTGATCATGAGATTTGCCAATACTGAGGAGCTTTTCAGAAAAATTGGCATTGGTTTTGAGGTTATCAAGACTGGGGAGTATAAGGATCTCGGATCACCGACAAGGCCACTGACGCCTGCCGAACGCAAGCTGGTGGGTGATCTGCTTGAAGACGTTTATCAGCAGTTTCTTGAAGTAATAGCAACACAGAGGGGGATCGCCATTGGAGAGATCCGAAAGTTCGCCGATGGAAGACTGTTGACAGGGCGTCAGGCGTATCAGCTTGGGCTTGTCGACAGATTGGGCGATCTCAGAGACGCGATATTCCTTGCAGGCGAGCTCGCAGGCATAAAAGGTGAACCCGTGATAGTCAGACCGCGCAAGAGGGTCTTGAGTCTCTGGAGCCTTCTTGAGGATCTCATAGGCGCCAGTTCCTCGGTTCGCAGGGGCGTGGCCCTTGAATACAGTCTGAGATAAAATTGGTTTGACAAGCATTCCCCTGCTTGCTAACTTATTGCAGGCTAAGGCGAAGGGGTGATTAGCTTGCCTATTTTCGAATATGAATGCTCTAATTGCAAACGTATCTTTGAGGTTCTCGTCTCGGGATCGCGACGGGCAAGGGTCAAATGTCCATTCTGCAAGTCCAGGCGAGTCAAGAAGCTATTCTCAACATTTGGCATAGGCTCGGGGTCATCTGCTGGAGCAACCTCCAGACAGGGCTCCGCTTGTACAAGCTGTTCCTCACACAACTGCAGTAGCTGTGGATAGCTCGAGAAAGGGGTCGGCCATGACGAAAGCGGATATCGTTGAGCAAATTGCGAATGCCACTGGTCTCACCAAACGTGATGTTGGGGTGGTTGTTGACCTGCTGCTTGAGACTATTTCGAAGGCGCTTGCTGAGCGTGAGCACATTGAGATCAGGGGCTTCGGAAGCTTCAAGGTGAAGACACGGCGCGCTCGGGTTGCCCGCAATCCGCGAACCGGTGAGCGAGTGGATGTCCCTGAAAAGGTTGTACCATACTTCAAGGCCTCAAAGGACTTGATCAAGCTGGTAGATTCTATCTCATCCTGAAAATAGAATTCCTACTGGGGGTGAACACAGGTGCCTTGCGGAAGAAAGCGGAAGAAGCATAAGATAAAAACCCATAAGCGCAAGAAGCGGCTCAGAAGAGATCGCCACAAGAAAAAGAAGAGATAGTTTTCCTAAGTGACCATTGAAAAGAGATCAATACTAACTATTCTCAAGCAGGCTGGCTCCAAGGGTCTCAAGGCCAAGGAAATCGCTAAGCATCTTGGAGTGCGCTCCCGCCGGCTCAGGGATTTGAGAGCAATTCTTGACGATCTCGAGAGCAGCGGCAGAATTGTTCTGGGCAGGCGGAGAAGGTACCAGCTTCCCGAACATGCAGGCTATATGACCGGCCGATTGATTGGCTATGGTCTTAAGGTCGGCCTGCTTGTCCCATCTGAGGGTGATGTCCTGCCTGTGCCCGGTGAATCCCTATCGATGGCAAATTGTGGTGATTTGGTCGTGGCGCGTCTTGTCAGAGGCTCTTCGGGTCAGAAGGAAGCTCGAATCCTAAGAGTTCTTGAGAAGAGACCAGGTCATGTGGTTGCCCAGCTTGGTAGCGATAAGAGGAGGAGATTAGCGCATGTAAGTCGGAAGCGACGTCACAGGAGTGTTGTTGTCGATAATACTTCAATTGCCAGGCCAGGCGATTACGTAATCGTTCGCATCAGCCATTGGGGCGAGCCCTACGAGCGGACTACAGGCCGGGTCACCGAAGTTCTAGGTGGCAGATTCAGCCCCGGAGAGGATTTCGCGAGCATCGTCACGGGGTTTAACCTGCCAGTAGGATTTCTCGAAGAGGTCGAGGCAGAGATCGAGGCAATTGGAGATGAGATACCAGAAGATGAATGGAAGCGCCGTAGGGACCTGACAGATCTCATTACTTTCACGATTGATCCCGCTGATGCCAAGGATTTCGATGACGCTATCTCGGTTGAACCACTGGCCAATAACCATGTCAGGGTCGGAGTCCATATCGCAGATGTCAGTCACTATGTCAGGCATGGATCGTGGCTAGACTACGATGCCATGATGAGAGGGCGGAGTATCTACCTGGTTGACCGTGTGATTCCAATGCTGCCGCCGAGGCTCTCGAGCGAGGTAGCCGCTCTAATGCCACGAAGACCCAGACTCGCAATCAGCGTTATTATGGAGATTGACAAGCATGCCGATGTCGTCAGTTACGAAATTGTTGAGAGCGTAATCGAAAGCAAGGCAAGGTTGACATATGAGGAGGCTGAAGAGCTTATCGAAAGAGGTGCTGGATGGCGCTCCCCAAGATTGACTAAACGAATTGCTGATGCTCTCAAGCGAGCTAATGGGCTTGCACACGAGCTCAGGCAACGCAGGATTGCTCGTGGCTCGATTGAGCTTGAGACACCTGAGATAGATATTGTAATTGATCATATCGGCAAGGCAGTGGATCTGAAACCTGTTGCAAGATTGCAGTCTCATGGTTTGATTGAAGAGCTCATGATCCTGGCAAATGAGACTGTCGCCAGCCACATGGCATACCTTGGCAGGCTTTTCATATACAGGATTCACGAGGTTCCCAATGAAAGTGATATGCAGGATCTTTCCCGATTCGCCAGCGCGATGGGATATCGCTTCAGATGGGCAAGAGGGACCTCGCCCAGGAGTCTGCAAGCCTTGATCGAGAAGGTCAGAGGCAAACCTGAACAGTATATTGTCTCCATGTTCTTGTTACGCAGCCTCAAGAAAGCTCGTTACTCGGAGCGCAATGTTGGGCACTTCGGTTTGGGAAGCAAGTGCTATACGCATTTCACATCGCCCATCAGGCGGTATCCCGATCTCGTCGTCCACAGGCTTCTCAAGATCTACGGGTTGACAAAGTCATCACCGCGCGACCCCGGGCGTCTCGCCAAGTTCATAAGGCGAGCGGCTGAGGTAGCATCCATCAGAGAGGTGGAAGGCGACGAGGCTGAACGAGCTTCTATCAAAGCCAAGGTTGCAGAGTATATGTCGGATCACATAGGCGAGGAACACTGGGGAATCATTTCAGGCATACAGGACTTCGGATTCTTTGTGATGCTTGAAGATACGCTGGTTGAGGGATTGGTGCATGTCTCAACTCTTGATGACGACTATTATTCGGTTGACTCAACCAGGACAATGCTTGTAGGATCACGAACCAGCCGCACTTACAGAATCGGTGACAGAGTTCTTGTTCGAGTGGACAGGGTGGATCGCCTGCAGCGGGAAGTTGATTTTGCCCTAATTGCCAGGGCTGATGGTGTCAGGGTCGAGCCGCAGGTGAAGGTGGGGGAGCCTCAGAGGGTCAGTTCAAGAAAATCACGAAGCAAGCAAACCAGGCGCGCCCACAGGAATAGACCCAGGAAGGATCGCGAGCCGGGTAGCCTGGCGAGAAGGCGTTAGGCGGTGATGGCAATTGGATGCCGACATCAGGGTCAGATTCGCACCTAGTCCTACAGGTTATCTGCACGTAGGCGGCGCAAGGACGGCGCTTTTCAACTGGCTTTTCGCACGCAATCAGGGCGGTCGGTTCATCTTGAGGATCGAAGACACCGACATGGAACGCTCGACCGAGGAATCCTATCGTGCCATTGTCGAGGACATGCGATGGCTTGGGCTTGACTGGGATGAGGGTCCCGGTGTGGGTGGCGATCACGGTCCTTATTTTCAGTCTGAGCGTCGAACAATCTATGCTGAGTGGTGTGAGAGATTGCTCAAGGATGGAAAAGCCTATCGGTGCTTCTGTTCCCAGGAAGATCTGAAGAGGATGCGAGAGGAATTGCGCAGACTGGGCAAGGATATCAAGTACGATCGAAGATGTCGTGACCTGCCACCCGAGGAAGTCAAACGAAGGGTCGATGCCGGAGAGCCTTTCGTTGTGCGGTTCAAGGCTCCGCTATCAGGTCAGACAGTTGTCGAAGATGTTGTGAAGGGAAACATAACATTTGAGAATTCGACCATCGATGATTTTGTATTGCTGAAATCTGACAGATATCCGACTTACAATTTCGCCTGTGTAATCGATGATATGCTCATGGAAATCTCACATGTCATAAGAGGTGACGATCATCTGTCCAATACCCCCAAGCAGATTCTTATCTACAGAGCGATAAATGCCAATCCTCCTATCTTCGCTCATGTGCCCATGATCATGGGTCCTGACAAAACGCGTCTCAGCAAGCGGCATGGAGCAACATCGATTGGTCAATTCAGAGCAGATGGCTACTTGCCTGAAGCTCTGGTCAACTATCTGGCACTCCTCGGTTGGTCCTATGACGATGCTACGACCTTCTTTGAAAGAGACGATCTGATCAGGAAGTTCTCGTTGGCGAAGGTTAGCTCAACACCTGCAGTCTTTGACTACGCCAAGTTGCAGTGGCTCAATGGCGAGTATATGAAGCGGAAGGGGTCTTCTGAAAAGGTCGATATCGTACTGCCTCATCTTGTAGCGGCAGGCTTGATGGGCGAACCGATTGACTCTCAAGTGAGGCAATATCTTGAGCAGGTTGTCACGGTGGTCGGTGAGAGACTTAAGGTTGGTAATCAGATAGTTGACCTGGCTGATTTCTTCTTTAGGGACGAAATCATGTATGAGGGCGAAGTTGAGGATATTTTGAAGCGGCACTATGTACCCGCTGTCCTGAGTCTGCTCGAGAATAGGCTTTCAGGTCTGGACACATTCGAGGCTTCAGCCATCGAGCATGTTATGCGTGGATTGGTATCGGAGATGGGCATGAAGACAGGCGACTTGTTTCAGCCCGTAAGAGTTGCTCTCACCGGCAAGAAGCACAGCCCGGACCTGCTAAAGATCATGGAGGTGCTTGGTAGGGATCGGGTTCTCAAACGTCTAAGGCTTGCACGCAAGAAGGCTCTCGAACTTCAATAGTCACTTGTAAACCTTGACAGCCCTGGATTCGAAACACTATACTAGACATGACTCCTGTGGATTGGGGTGTCGTCTAATGGCAGGACAGCAGACTCTGGATCTGCGTGTGGGGGTTCGAATCCTCCCACCCCAGCCAAGGATCGACTGAAGTGGCTGGCGATCTCCCCGGTGATATCCTCCGCAGGGTTTTGGTTGTTTCGAAACTGAGCTACAGATCGAGGCTTAACGGTAAATCGAAGCTGGCGGGTTACCCATGGAATACAGGTGGTCGTCGCTAAGTGCTGAGGATCTGATCAGAATACTCCACCTTAGACCTCTTCCGAGGGAAGGAGGATTCTATCGGGAGACCTATCGCTCGAGCAGGAGATTGCCTTCCAAGAGGAATCTGGCCACGGCTATCTACTATCTGTTAACCCCAGCGACATGCTCGGCGATGCATCGGCTTCCGGCGGATGAGATCTATCACTTCTATCTTGGTGACTGCGTTGAGCTGCTCTTGCTCCACCCTGACCTTTCAAGCGAGGTCGTAAGACTGGGAAGTGATTTCAGGCGTGGCCAGCAATTCCAATATCTCGTGCCGGCTGGTACCTGGCAGGGCGCTCGACTTGTTGAGGGAGGCAGATGGGCCCTCCTGGGAACAACCATGGCACCGGGTTTCGATTGGAGCGACTATGAGCAAGGGTCAAGGGATTACTTGATACATCTCTATCCCGAAAGCAAGGATTTGATTGAACAGCTTACCCCCCAGAGCTAATAAGGTGAAGCAACCTATTGGTTGACAAGACAACTGGCAATGCCTATTTGTTATCGATGAACGGATCGCATTCAGGAGGCGCATCTCGGCATGAACGATAGATCTGACCGCCAGCCCAAAGATTTCATAAGGGAGATCATTGATGAGGATATGCGAACTGGCAGATACGAAGGGCATGTTCATACACGGTTCCCACCTGAACCCAACGGCTATCTCCACATAGGTCATGCCAAAGCAATTTGCATCAACTTCGGGATTGCCGAAGAATACGGTGGGCTATGCAATCTCAGGTTCGATGATACCAATCCATGTAAGGAAGGCGAAGAATACGTGGAGGCGATAAAGGAGGATGTACGCTGGCTTGGATTCGACTGGGATGACAGAGAA
This sequence comes from bacterium, assembly GCA_025774405.1. Classification (GTDB taxonomy): domain Bacteria; phylum Arandabacterota; class Arandabacteria; order Arandabacterales; family Arandabacteraceae; genus JALGWB01. The sequence continues at coordinate 10,170 of JALGWB010000010.1, read as the reverse complement.
TACTATGCCTCTGGCTATTTTGAGAAGCTTTATGAGTATGCCGTCGAGCTGATCAAGATGGGGAAGGCTTACGTCTGTGATCTGAGTCCTGAGCAAATCAAGGAATATCGAGGTACCCTTACTGAACCTGGTAGAGAAAGCCCGTATCGCAATCGTTCAGTAGAGGAGAATCTGGATCTATTCAGGCGGATGAGAGCCGGGGAATTTCCGGACGGTTCCCGAACCTTGAGAGCAAAGATAGACATGGCATCATCCAATATCAACATGCGCGATCCCGTCATCTATCGTATTCTCCATGTGGCTCACCATCGCACAGGCAACAAGTGGTGCATCTATCCGATGTACGACTTCACTCACTGTCTATCTGATTCTGTAGAAGGTATAACCCATTCGCTCTGCAGCATCGAATTCGAAGACCACCGTCCGCTTTACGATTGGTTTCTCGATCAGCTCGGAGTGCATCACCCTCAACAAATTGAGTTTGCGAGATTGAACATGACATACACTGTTCTAAGCAAGCGGCGACTCATTCAGCTCGTCGAGGAGGGTTATGTGGATGGGTGGGATGATCCTCGCATGCCGACATTGCGTGGGATGAGGCGGCGTGGCTACACGCCGGAGGCTATTCGCAACTTTATGGCAAGGATCGGCGTGGCGAAGGCCGAAAGTGTTGTTGACTATGCACTGCTCGAGCATTGCGTGCGGGAGCATCTCAACAGAATCGCACCGAGGGTAATGGCAGTTCTGAGACCGTTGAAGGTTGTTATAGAGAACTACCCCGATGATAAAACTGAAATGCTTGAGGCCATAAACAACCCCGAGGATCCAGGCATGGGAACCCGCAAGGTTCCTTTTTCAAAGGTCTTGTATATCGAGCAGGACGATTTCATGGAAAACCCGCCGAAGAAGTACTATCGGCTCGCGCCTGGTCGTGAGGTCAGATTGCGATACGGTTACTTCATCAAATGCATAGAAGTTGTGAAAGATGAGAAGACAGGCAAGGTGATAGAGATTCACTGCACTTACGATCCCCAAACAAGGGGGGGCAATGCTCCCGATGGCAGGAAGGTCAAGGCAACTCTGCACTGGGTTTCGGCTGCACATGCGCTATCAGCCGAGGTTCGTCTTTATAACCATCTGTTTACAAAGCCCAATCCCATGGATGTGGAGGAAGGCAAAACGTTCAAAGATTACATCAATCCTGATTCGCTTGAGATCCTTACGGACTGCAAAGTCGAGCCCAGTCTGGCAGGTGCTATGCCAGGTGAGCGCTATCAGTTTGAGAGAATTGGCTATTTCTGTGTTGACTCCGTTGATTCGAAGCCGGATAGGCTCGTTTTCAATCGAACGGTAACGATCAGGGACACCTGGGCAAAGATTAAGCAGAAAGTCATGGGGGGCGATCGGAAATCATAGCGGATCGCCCCCGAGAGTACCTCTATAGCTTTATCAACTTCTCAAGACTCCGAGCGTCTGTGTCAAAACGCAACCTGCAGAAATAGACGCCTGGTGACACCCTGTTCCCAGCCTCATCATCGCCACGCCAGACTACTGAATGAGCGCCCTCATCGAGCCAGCCGCTGTTTAGGGTCTTTATCCTCTTTCCCTGGATGTTGTAAATCTCCACAACGACTTTACCCGAGGAAGGAAGCAAGAAGGTGATCTTTGTCTTGCCTGCGACCGGGTTGGGGCTTGCCTGCAGGGCGAGCGCTGCTGAGGATGATGTCGCCAGGACTTCATCCTCAATCGATGGCTCTTTGGGAGTCTGCTCTTCAATAGTGTCATCCTGTTGCTGCGCATTCAGACGACAATCGACATAGAGCTCATTGAGGCAAGTCGCGGTGTTATTGACATCGGATAGGCTGGCATCGTATGGCTCAAGCACGCTGAGTCTGCCTCCAACTGCCTGATCAGCTATCCCGAGGAATTCGTCAACGGTCATACCGGCAAACTTGCCGCAGCCTTCAGGAATGATGAAGTCACCATAGCAGCTAACCCCTGATGACATCTCCAGTGAGTCAAACACACCGTAGCAGGAGTATTCACGATTGAGGCGGAGCGCAAGCACCTGACTAGCCAGCACTCCAGCAGGTGTTGTTGCTGCGTTGAGAAGGTCATCGGTTAGATAGCCAGGCTTGCCACCATCAGGGAGGTAATCTTCAATCGCCCCGGCAGTTGTCCATCTTGCCATATGTGCATCAGATGATCCCTCAACACCTATCGTGACACCTTCAGGGAAAACCTGATCGAAGTAGTGATCCCTTATGCAACCTGGCTGCGTGGATGAGCGATCATCGACCTGCGGTCGAGGACATCTTGAGCCCCAGCCTCCGATCGTGAACGAACAGAACGCCTGACAGAAAGCCTGGTATATGTGTTGACAGCACGTGTCGGATTCGTTTCCACACCTGTCGACTCCCTTCCAGCATCTCCTGAAGATTCGGCCTCCGCCGGTCGGATCGATGATCGTATCTGTCAGCACCACTGTGAAACTTGGTTCTTCTGAACAGTTGTCGGAAATCTCTGGGTCAGTGAAGATTGGGATCGACTGGCAGTTTATCGTGTCGTCCGGTGCACATACCAGCACAGGTGGGATGGTATCCTTCACAGTCACAACCTGCTGACACGAACTTGTATTGCAGCAACCATCGTGAAACTGCCAAAGCCTGATGATCTGGTAATTACATGGGTCATCACCAGCCCTGCGGATGGCCTCGTAGGAGTATTCGAAAGGTACTTCATCCATCTCAGGATTACAATTGTCGACGGCGGTCGCATGAGGCAGATTGGCGATTTCACTGTCGCAAGCGACGGTCTGGTCTTGTGGACAGAAAGTTATCTGGGGAGCTTCGGAGTCATCAATCACTATGCGTTGGACGCAGAAAGATGAGTTGCCAGCGGCGTCTGTAGCAGTCCACGTCCTTAACATTACATATTCGTAGGGGCAGGCATCGGGTGCGTGCATATAGATAATGCTATCCTCGTAAGCCACGTTTGGATTGGGATCGCAATTGTCCTCAACTGAGGGTTCACCGAAATCACCAACATCGTCACATGAAAACTTGACGTCCGGCGGGCATGTGATCTCGGGCGGCACCGTGTCAATGACAGAGATGAGCTGCGAGCAGGAAACCTGCAGTCCTTGACAATCAGTAACCGTCCAGGTACGGGCTATCTTGTAGATCGTATGACCGCGTCCTGGGCAAAGATCATCTGTGTAGCTCGTATCGTAGGGTGAGCAGCCACCGCTTATCACAGGAAAACCTGTGAATTCGGGATCTGGTGATACAGAACAATCAATCCTGATATCGTCAGGACAGATGATCTCCAGAGGTGTCTTCACCGGATATTTGTCACCGAAAATATGCTTCTTTACCGATCCAAATGAGGTATCGGAGATGAGAAATCCCGCAAGTGCGAATGTTACCATTGTAAATACAATAAGCCTCAGGTTCTTTCTCATGGAAACAACACCTACCTTCCTCTGCCATGCAGAAAACATGACGAGCCCTTGCAACTCACCCAGTCCGTGGAGTAAAATGCCATCCATGGCTCCGGAGAGTGCCCCAGCAGCCCCCGTCACTCTTGAGTATAGGTCGTCGGTACTGCAAAGTCAAGCTAAGATGGGGCGAACCTGGGGAATGGGTGGGGACATGGTGACCCCTCTGGATTGCTCACGGCAGTTCACGTCATTTCTGTGCTATATCCTCTGTACGCTCAGTCTATCGTTTCTGAGTGCCCGTCAACCTTGCCGGCTCGTTTGGTGCCGAGGATGACTGCCGTAGATTGCCTGACGATTCGCAATTGGTTATATTGTGATGCAGGACAACGGAAGAGGAATCGATGCATCATAAGATGTGGATCTTGATTGTGGTGTCTGTTCTCGTCGTGGTGTTGGCTGGAACAGGTGAAACTCAGAATACTGGCATTGGGGCGAAGGTGAGGAATATCGTGGAGAAAGCGACATTTGCAGCCGGCTGCTTCTGGGGGGTTGAGGCTGCTTTTCGCCAGGTTGAAGGCGTCATGGACACACAGGTTGGCTACACCGGTGGTACGCTTGAGAATCCGTCCTACAAGGATGTTTGCAGTGGGAAGACGGGTCATGTTGAGGCGGTTGAAGTTATCTATGATCCCGAGGTTGTCTCCTATGAAGACTTGCTCGATGTCTTCTGGTCAATTCATGATCCAACCCAGATAGATCGCCAGGGAGGAGACATTGGGTCTCAGTATCGATCCGTCATTTTCTTTCGTGATGCCACACAGGAATCACTTGCCGCAGCTTCCAAGGAGCGAATAGCAAGATCAGGCAAGTTCGAATCAAAGATTGCGACCCTCATTCTGCCTGCAACTACCTTCTACAGAGCCGAAGAGTACCATCAGCGCTATTATGAGAAGCAGGGTGGAGATGGGTGCTCTTTCGGAAGCATCAGGTAGATGGCTATTGGAATAGGCTTTACACCTCCATATCTTTACTCTAAGATCGCTAAAACCGCATCCTCACAAGAAGGAGGTAGCAAGTGAAAGATATGCTCAAGTTGGCAGGTTTGTTGATGCTGGCGCTTGCATCGGTTGCGGTGGCAGCGGATGTTGAGGATCAGATGTCACTTTATGGAAGCGACAATGCAATTGGCTATCTGAACCCGCTTATTCAGGGTATAGGTGCCGACCTCAATGGTGGGCTCTATAGTTCGGCGAAGATACCCCTTTTGGGTTTCTACGTCTCTCTCGAGGTCGAAGTCATTGGAGTGACTTTTGGATCAGATGATAGAACTTTCAAGGCAACTACCGAAGGCGCTTTCTCTCCAGAGCAGACCGTCGATGCACCGACTGTTGTTGGACCGGGAACGGCGGTGGTTGTTGAGGGTGATGGGGGTACAGCCTATGTCTTTCCCGGTGGATTCAATCTCAGCTCATTTGCACTTGCAGTCCCACAGGTTCGTTTTGGCTCTGTCCTGGGCACCGAAGCTCTGGTGAGATACTTTGCAGTCGATGTTGGTGACAACGAGCTTGGCGATTTTCGGCTCTTTGGTTTTGGGCTAAGGCACAGTGTCTCGCAATACTTCGAATTACCCGTGGAGATAGCAGGTGGCTTCTTCTGGCAACGCTTTCGGCTTGGCAAGAGCACTTCCGGGGCTGACCTCATTTCAGGTTCGACCTTCACAGTCGGCATTCAGGCAAGCCGAAGGTTTGGCTCCTGGTTTGCATATGTTGAACCATACGGAGGGCTCTCGATTGATCGTTTCTCCATGGAGGCTTCCTACGTAGGTGGTGATGATCTTAGCATAGATCTTGATTTTGGAACGACCAGCACAGCCAAGCTTACACTTGGTGTGACAGGAAGATTAGGTCCTGTCCGGGGCCATATCGACTATAGCGTTGCCAAGCAAAATACCATCGCAATTGGACTTGGGCTCGGAATGTAGCGGGGAGGCTCAATCATGAAGACACTACTTGTGGTTCTTGCAATTCTGCTCATCTTTGGCACGGGATGCATCATGGATGAGAAGGTTATTGAGATCGTTGTTTCAAGCTCAACATGTGTTGAGTTCAGCGAAAACGAGGATTCTGAAACCTTCTCGACCGTAGCTGTTGTTGACTACGCAGGTGAGATCGATGAGATCCTTGAAGATCACGGGCTCGATCGGTCCGACATCAAAGAGGCTTATGTCGTTGAAGCCTCTTATGAGGTCACCGATTTCGCTCATGACCATGATTGGCACATCTCGGGACAGATAGATGTTGCTCGCACAGATGAACCTGCAGGACCTGCTTTGCTAATCGACTACACTGACCAGTCGGTCGAAGATGCTCTGGGTACGGCGATTGCTGCGAGTCTTAATAGCGAAGGGGTTGAGCTTCTGAATAATGCCCTTGACGATTACATAGCTGGTGCATCACCTGTCATCTCGTTTGAGGTTGTCAATGGTGATGTCGAGCCAGACCCTTCATCTTCGGATAGGCTCGTTTTCACGTGGCAGGCATGTGTGACGCTCCATATCATTGTCGTTGAGACCATAGAGGTGCCAGACCCGTTCTGAAAGGCTCGTTCTGGAAGGGTCATTCTGGAAGGCTGACGGTCGAATCAGGGATGTGTCTTGCCGCTTCCCTGGCACTTGCATGCCGCTTCGCTAGCACTTGCATATTGACAATTCCTGAGCCTGACAATTATGATTAACTGACAAGAATGCCAAATATGGTGATGGTGGCGCCATCGTCTAGGGGTTAGGATAGGTGGTTCTCAGCCATCAGACCGGGGTTCGAATCCCCGTGGCGCTACCAATCCTTTGCTTTGCGGCGTGGGTTGTGCACGTTTTTGGCTCCGACCCCGATTAGTAGCGGAGGGTGAGTGCATTGGGCAGAACCTTGAAAGAGAAGTGTGTGCCGCGCCGTTGCAGACTACCGTCTACCTGGAGATAGGCTGACTCCCCGGTCGCTATCGACACCTCCTTGCACGTAAAATACTGGCCTATGCGGTTTCCTCCAAGCAAGGATGTGACTATTGCGGAGATGGCTGTCGGGGTCTCTCCTGATACGAGCAGGACATGCAGCAAACCGTCGGTAAGCTTCGCTCCAGGCACCACCTTAAAACCATATCCATAGAAGGGGGTTTTGGTCACCACAAGCGACAACATGTTTGCGACTTCAAAGGGCTTGCCATCAATGGTCACAATGGCCGTCCCAATGCTATAGCCCTTGAGCAGTGACTTGGTTGTGGCACGGAAATAGGCATCGAAGCCTGTCACACCCCGCTGGAGGTACTTCTCACGTTCACTCAAAGCAAAGCCCTCAATGCCTACACTGGCCAGGATGCCTTTCCGAATACCTTCACACTGGACAAGATCGATGCTGTGCTCCACGCCATCCCTTATCTGAACGGCAACCTTCTCGGGTGACCTCGGTAAGCCAAGCGTACTGCGCCAGGCGTTGCCTGAACCAAACGGAAGGTAGCCCAGCACCTTCTCATCACCAACTGCATTTATCACATCGGAAAGTGTACCGTCGCCGCCGGCCACAACAAGCACGTCAACCTCAACTGCAAGATCACGTGCACACCGCGCGAGGCTCTCAGGCGAGGTGGTTTGCCACCCTTCGACAAGGGTATCGTTGCCAAGAATTGCTGCGCATCTTGCAATTGCTTCACGTTTGCGCTTTAGAGAATGCCTGCCTGCGGCTGGATTGACAACTATGCCAAAGCGCATAAAGGGTTTCCCTGTCTGTGACGGCACATCCTCGTGCTGTATGCCATAACGCTTCCGTTTAGATGGTAAGAGAACAGGGCCGGGCAGGCAAGCTGGGCTTGCTATCTGTATAATGCCTTGACGGTTCCCCATGTGGTTGATGTGGTAGCATTCGGTTGACATGCCAGAGTAACGCGCCATGCAAGCTCAAGAAAACCGTAGACACTACCGTCCCAGGTCGTGTCACCTCCATCCTCGAAGTACTGAGGCGGACAATAGGTGAACCCATTCCCGTAATAACCTGAATGCATCACTGAGTAGTGGCTGTTGGTGGGTCTGGGGTACAGGGCGGGGAGGCAGCCGTAATCATGCATCTCACACCCTTCAGCCAGTGATTCACTTATGTTATCAAGCCCCCATTCGGGATAAGAACAATTGGTTCCTGTGTGAGTTGCGGTTATGAGAAATCTGGCATGGGAAGCGGGTGGGCCTGGATCGATGAAGCAATTGCTGACACTCACTGGTGGATTGATATTGATGACGTTCCAGCTCTCCGAAGTCTCAATGGGTCCGCTGTTCCACAGTGAGCCTCCCACCGGACAACCATTTTCATCGGCGCAATAGACATCAAACTCGACTGTGAAAAGACCAGGATAGGTGGTTCCATATCCGGCGAAGTCAAGCACACGTAAGCTGGTGAGCTGGTAGCAGTTGCTTGAGTCGCAGACGTCGTAGCCACGAGTTCCCATGTCACCGACTGTGAAGAAAGTACCTACAACATCGCCCTGCTCCCAGCCATAATATCCCCAGAACCAGGAGTAAGTGGGGCAGGGAATATAGTAATAGTACTGAAGCATGCATTCATCCAGTGGTGATGTACCAAAATCCTCCTTCATCAGGTAGGATCGTTTCTCAATGGCATGAACCTCAACGAATGCAAGGGCAAGTATCACAAGCATGAGCATTGTTTTTTTCATGGGAAGCCTCCGATTAGTCTATCTTTACTTTCTCCTGACCATGATGTGTTCGTACCACGACACCGTCATCACCTGCATATAGATCGGCAAACACATTGGGTGCATGCAGCTTCATTATTCTCAACATCTCCAGCGCAATCTGCCTTACTTCCCATTGGGCATTGTGTGTACCTCTGATTTTGATGATGTGTCGCAACTCCCGAAAGTTAGCAGTAAGCACAACTTCGGTTTCGAGAGCGTTCGGCAAGACGAAGCGAGCATCTTCCCTCGGAATACCCATGTCGATGAGCCTCAGATATGCCTTCTTGCAGGACCTGACAATCTCCTCAAACAGACCCATTGCTTCATCACTTGTCGCTATGGTCGGTGGCACGACTGCATTGGCCTGGGCCTGACCAACGTAGCGTTGCGATGCCTGTGAGAATGAGCAAAGCCTGTGGCGGACCAGCTGGTGGCTTGCAACTCTCGATATACCCCTTATCCTGAAGGTGGCTTTGGCATGCTCGAGTACGGAGGTGTGTCCGCGAGCAACCAGCATCCTCACAAACTTGCCTGAACTGGTTGCACTGGCACGATCGTGAGATTGATAGCAGGTTCTTCCTGCCTGCTCGATAAGCCGTTCTGCATCTGGGGTAATACTGATCAGGTCAACCTGCATCTTTCTGCTCCATTGCCAGCTTCTTCAGCGTGGCCCTAACAAATCCATCATACACTCCGTCAGGATACTCCTCAAGATAATCTCGATAGATCCGTTTAGCCACCTTCTCGTAGCCAGCCTTCTGGTAGCAAAGAGCAGCAAGCAGGAGGGAGGTCTCAGCCCGCTTATCACCTGGATATGAACTTGCGAAAAACCTGAAACGCCGCCCCGCTTCTCTGTACTTACCGGATAACATGTAGGTCTCAGCAAGCGAATACGTGGCCTCCTCGAGCACACCCAGGGTTCCATCCTTATCAATACCAGCCGCTCGGTCAAATCTGATCAAGGCACCATCATACATTCCGATCTCAAGCAGAAGCTTACCGAATGCAAGCAGGAAATACGGATCGTCCTGCTGTGTCTCCTCCTGCTTGAACATCTCAGCGAGGATGTCCCTGCGATGCCTTATCTCGCTAAGCCGTTGTACGAATGTCCCTGATGAATAATAGCCTGTCATGCGGCCGATTTCCCTGCCGTAGCTGTCCGTTATGACAATTGTTGGATAGACCGATATGCCAAATTCAGAAGCTGTCTGTGGATTCTCTTCAACGTCGATTCTGACGCAGACAAACTCGCCAAGCGAATCAACCACATCTGGTGCAAGATAGAGACTGTCACGAACAAGCCTCGACCATGGGCACCACGGAGCCTCAAAGCTCACGAGAATATCGTTTCCGTCTTCCTGAGCGATGCTTTCTGCATGAGCCAGTGATGTCAACCACCGGATTTCTTTCTGCTCCACTGTCACGTCTGATCGCTCATGACCGCAATTGCTGAGAACCAAGAGGCATATTATCGGGATTATCGGGACGATCTGCCTGGTCACGTTCTTTCCTCAATTTTTGTTAAATCATAACGCGATTCTTGACGAAGTCAAATGTAAAGACAAAACGCTTGTAGCCCATTGGACTCCTTGGTATGATCCTCGTGTCCACTAAGGAGGTTTCATCGTGAAAGAAAGACGGAAGCACCGAAGGGCTTCACTTGAATTGCCGCTTGATGTAGCCGATGCAAGCGAGAAAACCAAGGGATTTCGAGCCAAGACTGTCAACTTGAGCGCCGGCGGATTCTACTGTAAAGTTCCCTTCCACATCCCCGTCTATACAAAGCTCAAGATCTCCATGGCAATCCCGATTGCAGATGCTGGCGATGAACAGCATGTGATATCCTGTGAGGGGATGGTTGTGAGAACTGTGCCGGAGCAGCCAGATCCGTCAGTAGATACCTATGAGATCGGATGTTTCTTCACTGAAATCGACGACTACGATCGTCTGGTCATTGAGCAATATCTTGCCGAGAAAGCCTTTAAGTAGAAGTC